>CALCMV010000362.1 GCA_937967535.1 uncultured Saprospiraceae bacterium | reverse complement strand
TAGCGGCGAGATTACCGGAGTAGCTATCACTAGCTTTATCTGTAATGAGGTCAGGATTAAAGCATGGCGTATTGAATACAGCATTTATCCAACCATGAGGATATACTACATCAGGTGGATAACAAAACCATTCTTCAAAATTTCCATCTATGTTGTTCTGTCCAGATAATGAAAGTGAAGTTAAAATTATACAACTACAAATTATACATTTTTTCATAATGTTACACTTTAAAATGGCAAGGAGTCAACTGATTATCAGTTAACTCCTTTTGTTTTTTAATTTATTCCACAATAAGCCCTTTCTGGTCAACTACCTGACCATCAACGACTAAGAGTAATCCATATACTCCTGTCTGATATTGAGAAACGTTTAAAGTATATGTATTTTGAGCAATGTCAAGTGGAAATATCTCAGTAGAAGCACTGAAAGGCATACTGACCATAAGATAAGCAGAGGTGATTTGTTGCGTCTCGTATTCGATAACTGCGGTATTGGACGCAGGGTTAGGCGTAATGCTGATAATTTCGGCAGGTTTTACACGTACTTCTATTTCGTCATAATCCTTAAAACCATCAGATGTAGCGATGACTTCAAGTTTATATTTCCTAGTAGAATCTGTGGGAACAGAAATATCTCTACCTGTCTGAATAAGTGTACCATCAGTTGTGTACCAATTATATATGGCATCTTCGTATATGTCAGAAGCATTGAGTTGTATGGGTGAACTGGGAGAAATCTGTATATCACCTCCTGCATTGGCACTAAAGGTAGCTCTTATGGGGAGTTTGATGTGATAAGTCTCGCCACCTACTACCTCACCTGTTGAACTGATGGATTGCTTGACATGGTATTTGAATTCTTTTTTTGAAGATAATCGCTTAGTGAGGAAGTTGAAACTTACATTCATCAATCCTCGCTCGTGTGGGTCAAATTTTAAGTTTTTGAGCTTGGCATTTTTATTCTTCAAAATGACTTGCCGGCGATGCTCTCTTGAAATTTCAATGTTTTCTCGTTGTTTCCCACCTGCTGACCATTTATTCCATGAAGTCTCATCAAATGTCACAGTAACTTCTGCTTCATCAAATACGGAGTTCCCTGAATAGAACTTTGAAGGACCGAATGATATGTCAAAAGTATTGACTTCGTCCGTAGCATTGCCAATGTGAACGGTTGCACCTACTAACTGGTCATCATTCCATGTACCACCAACAACTCCTCCTTGTTGTACCTCAATAACGCTTATGTTTTTCCAAGCGATGTTATTATTTTCGCGCACATTGTGCCCAAGATTCCAAGGAATGCCAACAGTTTCATCAGTCATCGGGTCGCCTGTTGCAATAATTCGTGATAATAGACAAAAGTGTTCAGGCGCATCATTGATGCCTTGATAATCTAATGGGTTAGGAGGAATCCACCTAAACAGGATGACGGTGTCCTTACCGGGTTCTAAATTACCGATTGCCTTTGTGCCAATTTCATCTCCCATTAATGCGGGGCTTGTAATTGAGCCATCCCAATAGCTTGGCCAGGTTAGGGCAGTTGAGGCTTTTGCCCAGTAGAGTTTTACTACTTCATCACCATTCGTGGTTGAGCATCCTTTATTTCTGACTTTAACGAATACAAAGTTTTCCTCCAGTGCAACCGGATTATTATGATATTCCTCATCCCAGCCAACTGCGGAATCAATAGACACCCAAATATCCTCACTTTCCCATAAGTTTTCGGCAATACTATCTGGTTCTAAGCCCAGATCTTCGGGAACATCTCTTGTGTATAAATCTAATCCATCGACATACAAAGCTTGTGCGAGGCTTACAGCCTTAAAAGCATTGACTTTACCGTGCCCAAGTTCCTTTGATATTCCTGGTCGCCAATTATAATCATACCCTCCTACTTTATCAGCCGTTAAGTATAAAATTTCAGTGACTTGCTCAACTGATAGGCATGGATTGACTGATAGCATTAGTGCTACTACTCCTGCTATCTGTGGCGTTGAGGCTGATGTACCACCAAATCTACCTGTGTAGGCAAGATAATTTGTACCACTTGCAGGAAGTTCCTCACCTAATACAGGTAAAGGCATGCTAGTCAAGTCTTCAAAGGGGTTAGGGTTATCTCCTAGTACGCCAGGAATGTCAATTGTCCATATATTATCAGCCTCACCCAATGAATCAACATTGTCAGCAGTATTCGAAGGTGCAACTATGTTGATAATTCCCCGGTCATTATTTTTACTATCAGAGCTATAGTTAGCTTGTTGGTTGTTTCTATCAGAAGACCCTACGACTATTAAGTTTGGAATTTCCTCATTTTGATTTGCAGGAAAATCAATAAACCCCGTACCACCACTATAATGGTCTGCTTGATTTCCAGAAGCAAATACAACCACTACTCCCTGTGCTATTGCGTCTTCAATAGCAGTAATTAATCCATCGCCTCCGTTAACAATTGGCTTTCCCCAGCTACAACTTATGACGTGAGCTCCATTATCTACAGCGAATGTAATTGCTGCTGCCAAGACACTTATTTCCGAGCCTTCACTTAGCCTAACCCTTATGGGCATGATAGTACATCCCGGAGCAACACCAACTACCCCTTCATTGTTATTAATTTCGGCTGCGGCTATTCCTGCGCAGGCATTCCCGTGGTTTTCACCGGTGTCAGGTGAGGGGTCATCATCCCTTTGCTCTTCGAGTTCTCCATCATAAAAATCACTTAGAGGGAGTCTCAATTGTCTGCTATTTGGTAGGTCGGGATGATTGTCAGTTACACCTTGGTCTATGATTGCAATGATGATATCACTATTTCCCGTTGTAATATCCCATGCTTCAGGGGCATCAATGTCTGCATCCTCTGTTCCTATATGACCATCATTTAGTACCTGTCCTGTATTATGCAAATAGAATTGATGCTGAAAAAATGTGTCATTTGGGATGATTGAACTAGGAGTAAAGTCTGCTAAAAAGCTCGGATGACAATATTTAACAACACCTGACTCATATATCATTTGTGAAACTAACAGCGGATTGTTTGTGATGTATTTACTGAATAAGCGATTAGACCATTCGTAAATTAGTCCGTATTGTTCCACCAGGTCATTCTTTTGACTTTCAGTAATTCCATCCTCCCAACTTAAAACAATGGCATTTCTCATTTGTAGGGGAGTATTACTGCCTTGTACAGAGTATAATTGATTTACGTTGTAAATACCTTGCCCTGCATTTTGTATTTGGAGTAAATCACCTTCTACTTCGTAGACTTTTTTGGATATTTTAGTGTGTATGAAGTTGTTGTTTTCAAGAACTGTTTTGTCTTCGTTGTCTGTAAATTCAACAAGAAATTTGTTAGCAATCGGTGTCAGATACACTTTCTTGTCTCGCTCGTAGAAGAACAAATTATTTTGCGATTGAGCCGATAAATAAATTGAAAGAAGAACGACCGTTAAAAGTAATTTTTTCATAGTTGTACGATTTTAAGTTGTGATAAAATGGTTTTTTTGATGGTGGGTAACGGTTCTGGTGTATGCGCTGTGCGGGCGTTTAGCCCGCATAGGCGCATACACTGTGTTGGCAGCAGTTTCCCTTTACTCGAACAGTGCAGAAACACCTAACTTTTTAATATGTTGTAGTTGATTACATTGAAAAAATGCTCTATTGAATTAGACTTTCGCTTATTAAAATATCTGTAATTTCAAATCTAGTATGTACATGATTCATAAGTACTGTTTCAGTCTTGTATAATAAACTAAATTCGATGTATTCGCTTGGAATATTGTCTAAATGCCTAAAAAATAATTTACCACAATGATTTAGTTGCTCTTTGGTAAATAGCTCATTTATAGGGTCAATTTTTATAAGATATTGGTATTCTGTTATTCTACCTTCGGGAGAGAGTGGTGAGGTGGTCATTTGTTGTAATTTGATAACCTCAAACCCCATGAAATTTTCACACTTTTCTACAAATTCATACTTGCGTGAGAACCCTTCTACCGTCCAGCCACCGGGAGGTTTTAAATCAAAACTCTTGTATAGCTCACCTGTCTCTTTGTTAAACCAGTTATTTTCACCTCTTTTGAAATTGAGTTGCTTGTTATATACTTTAAAGGCATTATAAATTACTGATTCTCGGAGGTCCTCTCTAATATAATCTAACTCCAACCCAAAAACATGAGGTGCAAAAGTAGCTTTATATTCATCTTTACAGCCATTTATATCATAATGACTATAGATAACTTGTATCATTTTTTTCTGCTGTTGGCTAACGTCAGAATTATTATTGTATATATTGCATTCGAATAAACTCATAACTAGTAGGAATAAAGCTATGTTGATGTGCATTTGGTGTAACAAAGAATCCGAACAATAAAAATGCTGCATCTTGATTAAAGATTGCTCATTCTCAGGTTCAAAAAGATTACCTGAGAATGAGCATTAAATTTGTTAAATATTATTGCGTTAACAATCCTCTGGTGTAGGAACGGGGCGGTAATTGGGAACAAATCCTTGTACGCCGGGACACCCTAGACTATTCATGCTTGGGAGACCTCCAAAAAGTATCTGAAGGTTTAGAGAGAAATTTGCTTTGAATAAATTGAATATGTATGAATTGACCAACATGGGTGATGTGTTGAGGAGGATATCATCCCACGGAGTAGCATTAAGCTCGGCTTCTGTTTGGTCTATTGCTGCTTCAAAAGCATTGGCAAATGCAATTTTGGCAAGTACAGGATTAGTAATAATGCCGTCATAAACTTGAATACAGAACTTCGGTCCGAATCCAACATTAAATATTCTGCTAAAGCTAGGATTTGTAGGGTCTTGATAAGCAAACATATAATTCGCTTGTAGCATTTGAAAGTACCATGCATCCACGTCGGGGTCATTGAGGTCTTCGATTAAAATGGAAGATACACACATAACTCTTCTTTGGTTACTATTGGCATAGTTAATATACTCATTTGTTATGCAATCAAGAAAATCTGCACTACCGGAACAGTTACCTCCAACTACGTAATATAATTCTTCAATGCCTTCATAAAGGAGATTATATGCTTGTATGTCATCACAGTATAATTCTGCTGAAAAGTTTATTAAGTCACTAAGGTTAACTATTTCCCCAAGTAAAGTTGATTTGATATAAGCATTTATGGCTGCCTTCTTTGAGCAATCAGCATTTTGACATGTAGGAGTTGGTATATTCAAGGATAAACTGTTGTATACTTCGTCTACTAAACTAGCATTTGAGAATGGTATCAATGATTGATAAGTAATATTGTCTAACTCCAGTAGTGCGTCCAGATAATTGAGCTTTATCAGAAATTGAGCAAAGGATGAGCCTGCAATTAGTGGGTCATTCAAGATGTTTTCCACAATATCCTGTGTGTTGAGACAGTCCGTTTTTGGGTTGAATCCGGATGGAGTATTGATATTTATGGCATCCTCAATGATTTCTTCCGCATTGGTATGTGGGTCATTCATTCCCAAAACTTCTTTGTACTTGAGTACCAAAGCCGACATATTTATGCCGTTACAAGGGTCATAAACTACTATGCAGCAGCCACTACTTGCATCTAAGCCTGTTGTGCTGATGGTAAATCCTTCATCGTCTCTATTGGCGAGCTGAGTATTCATTCCAAAGGCTCGTCGTACATGGTTCATATTCAAGTTGCCATCCATAAACTGCTTGTGGTCAAGTTTATATACGTTTTGTAGAACATCGGGCAGCTCAATCTCTAAGGCTTTTGACCTGACATAATCGTTTTGAATGTTACTGGTGATGTAACTTCCCGTAGGTGTGCTGATGAGATATTCCTGGGTTTCTCCGCCGAAGTAGTTGGCAGGACGGATGCCGTAAGTTTCGCCTTCAATAACGATTTCGAGGTAGTTGTTATCAATTCCTTCGTTAGTTTCTAAGGATTGTCTGTCAAACCCGGTTGTCCTTGCAACTTCCCAGCCATCATTGGCTACAATTTGGCATTTCAGGCAGAGTTCACTGACCTCGCCACAGGCATCTTCATCGTAGCTACGTAGTTGAATTTCACTATTTTGTATTCCATTGTCAAATTCGAGGTCTTCCATAAAGCTGTCTTGCTGACAACTGTTGAGTAATGTAAGGAGTAAGGTGAAAAGCAGGAGAATTTTTCGATTCTTCATGGTATAAAACGTTTTTTGTTAATTCCTACTTCTTTTTTAGGTGGTTTCGGAATTGCCCACCGTTAGCAGCTTGTTTAGTCTTTTTTTATTGCTGCCAACGGTTTGTGTATGCGCTGTGCGGGCGTTTAGCCCGCATAGGCGCATACACTGTGTTATAGCGCGTCTCCCTTTCCCCTTTTGAGCAAAGTAGAAAAACGCGCAATTATACTATGGTCTCCCACAAATGAAAATCTTGGTCAAGAATTGAAATATCTGTAGTTTCAGGCTTTGGATACAAATCAATGAAAAGGTTGTTTGGCATATCTGCTCGAACTACAATCATATTTCCATTTTCTAAAGTAAATTTTAAAATAAACCTTAAATCTATCTTGTGATTAACTTCTTCAATGTCGTGAGTTAAAACTTGTTTTTCCTTGTAAAGACTTATTTTGTCATCATCCCAAGTAATTTTCTCTGCTTTAACTCCCCAAACCTCAATATTAGAAATTTTCTGATTGAAATTTATCATTTTCAAAATCGAGTTGTGAGGTCTTGGATTTCTATTTTTAATGATAATCAGGTATTTTAAACCAGTATTATAAACACTTTCATGATAATGATTACTTACTTTGATATCAGCTTTCTCAGTAGAAATAATGAGTTGCTGTGTTGATATTTTTGTAGAAATATCATTAACATCTAAGTGTACATTATATGGAAAAGACAAAAAGTTGATACTGCTGCCGATTATGTCATGCAATATTTTTCTGTCGTAATCTCTAATATCAGTACTTTCAGTGATTAATAATTTAGAACCTGATTTTATATTTTTCAACTCCATTTTTTTCAAATATTATTGAGGGTCCACTATTGTTAAAAAGTGCTAATTTAATGGTTACGCTACCTATCTGAAAGAACTCAACATTTCCGTCTGCCGAAACAGAAGGAGTAACATTGAACGAAGCAACTAAATCATCCCACACATCATCAATTGTTGAATTATTGAGCCGTATTCCAAAAGGAAAATCCGAGACATCGAAATCTTTGAGAATGTTTCTGTTTCGTGAGTTAAATGCATTCCATATCTTTTCCATGGCAGCATCACCTAATGAGGTTGCCATGCCATCTATTTTATTCCATATTTGAATAGCTTTTTTACCCATTACGGAGGCATCCCAAAGGGCTTTTAATCCTTTTGTTGCGGGATGTACTTCGGAAATGATGTCAATTGCCTCTATCATGAAAGCTGCTAAATCACCCTGTTGAATGGCATTTAAGGCTGCCGTAAGTTCATCAGAGAGTTGCAAGCCAAACCTTTTTTTAATTAACTCAACGACAAGTTCAACAGCAAGTTCTCTGATGATAGGATACATCCATGGTGGTGCGTTCTCCATTTCATAGCTCAAAGCTGCTAAATCAGGGTCATTTTGAATTAGCCATGTGATGGCATCGTCGAAGTTTACGAAGTTTTCTTCAAGAAATGTATTAAGATAAAGTTGACTGGCAAGTATGCAGTCAATGGATTGTACACAAGTTTCGTAAGAATCTACTGTACCATCACAATTCAAATCAGCAGTAATGATACAACCTGCACACGCGGGGTCATCTGGCTGTTCAAAACAGTCAGCACAGCCCCCAAAGCAGTCCGGGTCGGTCGTTTCATTAGAGTTATTAGGTATATTAGGATTTGTATCGTCGTTTCCTGATCCGCCAGTACTAGGTGCTGTATCAGCATTAGGGTCAGGAACTCCACCGCCGCC
The DNA here is from genome assembly GCA_937967535.1 of uncultured Saprospiraceae bacterium. GTDB lineage: Bacteria > Bacteroidota > Bacteroidia > Chitinophagales > Saprospiraceae > JAHDEO01. Next base: position 4,918 of record CALCMV010000362.1, on the reverse strand, counting down.
AGAGTTATCATCGTCCTCACACTCATCGGTTGCTTGAAGTATCAGGCTGTATTCTCCAACACCGACAACCTCAAAGCATACATGACTACTTAGCGCAGTTGTAGAGATGTCACCACCGCTATTGAAAACATCGAATAGATTGGAAACAGAACGTATGATGGCTGTATTATCGAAGGTTAAATCCGTTAAAGTCCTGTCATCATGTACGATACGCAAGGCGATAGAATCACTTTGTTGCCAACCCACCAAGAGATTGTGCGTAACATCGGTATTCAGGTCTTCAAGTGGGGCAATTGTCAGATTTTTATCGGAGGATGTTTTGAGCGTGATAAGCTTATTGTAGTTGGGCTGTCCCCAAAGTTCTTCAAAACTCTCCTCGCCCGACCTTGCTTCAAATTCTGAGTCAGAGTTTTGTCGGTAAAATTCATTGATTTTTTCAACCGCATTTTGTGAGCGTTTGACGAATTGGCTCGAAAATGTACTTTGTTCGGTTTGTGATGGTTCTAATTGTTCGTTTTCACAACTGCTGATGAATAGTGTCATCAGCAATAAAACCGAGATAGCTAAAATGTTTGTTCTTTTCATAGTTCTGAAATTTAAACGTTTTTGATTTAATAATGTGCTATAACGGTCTGGTGTATGCGCTGTGCGGGCGTTTAGCCCGCATAGGCGCATACACTGTGTTACCCATCGTCTTCTTTTAGTGCGTCCTACTTTTTGAGCAAGATGCACTACTTTTTGATTACTTTTCTAAATCTTGTACCTTTATTCGTTTCTAATTTCAAGTAGTAAATTCCTTTTGGTATATCGCTGATATTCAAAGTGTTGTCAAAGTCCATAAATTCTTTAACAACTCTCCCTTGATTATCATAGACTTGTACTTTATCGACTTGGACTTGTTGTGGAATATCAAGATATATTTCTTCTTCCGTTGGATTCGGATATACGCTAAAATTCCACACTTCCTCTTGCGGAGAAGTTGTATTGACTGTACCTCCTCTTAGAACAATATTATCAACCCAGAACGTTGTACCGGGTTGAGCCAATTCATAAGCAGGTTCGTATTCCCAATCTCCTAAATCTGCTAAAGTTTTACTAGTAATAAAAAGAATATGAATAAAAGAGGGCGTATCATTCTTATAATACTCAATGGGTAATGTAAATTCTGTGTACTCTGTGGTTTCTTCATGTATATAGCTCGAAGCTATACCTACAGTATCAACATTGTACGTGTCAACATCGTAGTTAAATAATAGTAAATAAATTGCGGCACTATCTGTCCCTTCTTGATGAAATTTATAATAAAAGGATAACTCTTCTGGTCTTTCTGAATACCCTAACGACCACCCGAGTGGATGGGTTACAATAGTATCTCCTGTGATGGCTGTTTGTATTCTACCTGTTCGTAGTCTAGGCCCGCCAGATGGACTAGAGCATACCTTCGATTCCATTTTTACTGCCCAGCTACCATGAAAACTATCATTAGTTTTTTCTGTTACGGCACTATAAGGTCCACACGGAGTGTTAACTACTCCCCATGCCCAATTGTGGCAGAAAGGCAAACCGTATGAGTCATATCCCCAGTTCTCAAAACTACTATTTAATTGGCTTTGTCCCATCATAGTAAAAGATACTACACTTGCTAATACCAATGCATAATATTTCATAAAAAATATTTATTATTCGACAATAAGTCCCTTTTGGTCAACTATCTGACCATCAACGACCAAGAGTATTCCATACACTCCCGTTTGATATTGAGAGACGTTTAAGTTAAAAGTGTTTTGAGTAATGTCTAAAGGAAAGATGTCAGTAGAGGCACTAAAAGGCATACTTACCATGAGATAGGCAGAGTTTACTTGTTGTGTATCATACTCAACAATTGCGATATTGGACGCAGGGTTAGGTGTAATGCTGATAATTTCGGCAGGTTTTACGCGAACTTCTATTTCGTCATAATCTTTGAAACCATCAGATGTGGCAATGACTTCAAGTTTATATTTTCTGGTAGAATCTGTGGGAACGGAAATATTCCTACCCGTTTGGATAAGCGTACCATCGAGCCCATACCAATTATATATGGCATCTTCGTAGATGTCGGAGGCATTTAGTTGTATGTTAGAATTGGGCGAAATCTGTATATCGTCTCCTGCGTCAGCACTAAAGGAGGTTCTTGTAGGGAGTTTGATGTGGTAAGTCTCTCCACCAACTACTTCACCTGTTGAACTGATGGATTGCTTGACATGGTATTTGAATTCTTTTTTTGAAGATAGTCGCTTGGTAAGGAAGCTAAAACTTACATTCATTAGCCCTCGTTCGTGAGGGTCAAATTTTAGGTTTTTGAGTTTGGCATTTTTTCCTTTTAAGATGACCTGTCGGCGATGCTCTCGTGAAATTTCAATATTTTCTCGTTGTTTGCCTCCTGCTGACCACTTATTCCAAGTGGTTTCGTCAAAAGCTACGGTAATTTCTGCTTCATCAAATGCGGAGTTACCTGAATAGGATTTTGGAGGGGCAAATGCTATATCAAAAGTGTTGACTTCATCCGTAGCGTTGCCAATGTGAACGGTTGCGCCCACGAGTTGGTCATCTTCCCATGTTCCCCCAATGGCACCTTGCGGTTCTACTACACTAATGTTTTTCCATGCAATATTATTATTTTCTCTTACATTAGGCCCAAGGTTCCAAGGTGTTCCCGTGGACTCATTAGTCATTGGGTCAGCATCAGTTACTATTCGAGACAGTAAACAAAAGTGCTGTGGCGCAGCATTTATGTCTGCATAATCAGCAGGGTCGGGTGGTGTCCATATAAAGAATATTTTTCTTTCTTCTCCAGGCAATAGCGGACCTCCTATAAAATGTGAGTTTTCTATACCGATTATATCCCCCATCAGAGGGTTTGTTATAGAACCGTTCCAGTAATCAGGCCATGTCAGTGCCGTAGATGCCTTTGCCCAATAAAGATGAATTTCCTCATTACCTGTGGTTGGAGAACACCCCTTGTTTCTTATTTTGACATAAACAAAGTTCTGGACACCATACTCAGGATTTTGATGTTCTTCTTTTGCGTCTGGAAAATGTCGAACCCAAATATCATTACTTTCCCAAAGATTTTCTGCTACTTCATCAGGTTCGATGCCTAAGTCTTCTTGCACATCTTTAGTAAAGAGGTCTAACCCATCCACATAGATTTCTTGTGCATATATGACGGCTGTATGTGCGTTTAATCTGCCGTACCCTAATTGTTGTGAAATTCCGGGCATTTCAAGTTCTAACTGATTTGGCTTCCAAGTATAATCATAAGGTCCGACTTTGTCAGAACTAACCCAAAGTATTTCTCTAATCTGTACTGGGGTTAGGCAGGGATTTACTGAAAGCATTAGTGCTATAGTTCCTGCCACTTGTGGAGCTGCGGCTGATGTGCCTCCAAATCTACCTGTGTAGGCAGTGTTCTCGGGTGGCAATAGTTCACCCTGCATGGGCAGAGGATTGTCTGTATCATCTTCAAACGGATAGGGATTGTATCCTTCGTCGTCAATTGGGACATCAGTAGTCCAAACATTTTCAGCCTCACCAGAGATGTTTTTATTTATAGCTGTGTTTGATGGGGCAACAATATCAGTGTAGGTGAGAGGAGTTCCATTTGGACTTTCGTTAGATTGCAGGTCGTCTCTATCAGAAGCACCAACTGCAATAACATTTGAAAAATCTCTGTTCGCCCTAGCTGGATAAGCTATTATGCCATCACTGCCGCCGTCATGGTTTGCACTGTTCCCTGTTGAAAAAACGACAGTAACATTATTATCAAGTGCATATTGCAGTGCATCGTTTATACAAGTAGCAAATGTAGATGATACACCTAATTCTATTCCCCAACTGCAATTGACTATATGAGCACCTTCCGTAACAGCAAATTCTATTGCTTCAGCCAAGCCACAAGCATTTGAATTTTCATAGTCAATTCTTACAGGCATTATTGTGCATCCGGGAGCTACTCCAACTATACCTTCGTTATTATTCATTTCTGCAGCTATGATTCCTGCCACGGCAGTACCATGCCTATCACCACTTTCAGGAGAAGGATCATCGTCTGTACTGTATGGGAAATTAGAAAAATCGGAACCATCATTGATACGCAACCTGGAATTTGGAATGTCCGGATGGTCAGTTGTAACACCGTCGTCAACTACCGCAATCACAATATCTGTATTTCCTGTTGTGATGTCCCATGCTTCGAGTACGTTAATATCTGCATCGCCTGTTCCCGAAGGACCGCCACTTACACTTTGTTCTGTATTATGTAAGTAAAATTGTTCATCAAAGTATGTGTCGTTAGGAAGTTGATGTGGTTTCACATCTACAAGAAGGCTTGGATGGCAATACTCTACGCTTCCTGTTTCATATACCATTTGTGAGAGTGGTATGGGGTTATTTGTTTCATATGTAGAAAAAAGAAGGCTTGTACGCTCGGGGATTAACTCAAATTGGTTTATTATATTATTCTTTTCGCTTTCAGTAACTTCATTTTTCCATCTTAATACGATGGCATTTCTCATGTGTATCGGCTCTGTATGACCTTCTTTAGCATACAGTTGATTGACGTTGTAAATACCTTGCCCTGTGTTTTGTATTTGGAGTAAGTCACCTTCTACTTCGTAGATTTTTTTGGATACTTTGGTGTGTGTAAGATTGTTGTTTTCGAGGATTGCTTTGTCTTCACTGTCCGTAAACTCTACTAGAAATTTGTTGGCTATTGGCTCAAGATAGACCTTTTCGTTTCTGTTGTAAATGAATACGTTGTTTTGTGATTGAGCTGATAAGTAAATTGAAAGAAGAACGACCGTTAAAAGTAATTTTTTCATAGTTGTACGATTTTAAGTTGTGATAAAATGGTTTTTTTTATGGTGGGTAACGGTCT
>CALCMV010000361.1 GCA_937967535.1 uncultured Saprospiraceae bacterium | reverse complement strand
ATCCGCCACTATTTTTTCTGTTTCCGTTTCTACTCCTTGTTCTATTTTTTGTTGGAAAATATTCGCAAAAAAGAAGTTGAAAAAATTATCGTTTTGATAGAGTTGTTGGATGTTTTCGTCTTTTAATTGTTGGTCAAAATTGGCTGCCATTGTATTGAGGTCGGGGTGCATTTCGAGGATTTGGGGGCGTATGTTTTGCCATGCCTCACGAATGTTTTGTGGATTGGCAATTTTGATAAATTTGAATTGGGGATTGGTCGTAAATTCGAGACGGTCGTTTATTTTTGCAATGGTCAATCCGATGTTTTGGGCTTTGTTGAGTTTTTGGATGATGTTGTATTGTTCGTTGAGGTAAAAACGGTCTTTTACATTCATTTGGTAATGCCGAAATTCGCCTTGTGTACCCAAGTAATTGAGTTGGAATGTCTGTGCAACGGCGGTATAGTTTTTTTTGTCGCCTTGCTTGGTCATACTGCATATTTCGGCGGTATAATGACGGGTGTTGGTGTCATTATTGAGCCTAAAACTGTGTGTGATATTTGGCATGGTTGCTTGCATATTTCTATTCTCATAGGGTTTTACCCTATGCTATTGTATTTCGCCCCTTTGGGGCTTTTGGCGTTTTATTTTCTTGTGTAAACTTTTATTTGTCCTTGTATCAACTCAATTTTTTCGTTTTCATTTATCAGAAAAACATGTAAATTACTATTGTATTTATCAACCTCCATCACGAGGTCGGCTTTATTAGCTTTATTATCGACAAAGAATGTCCGAAAAGTAGCAAAGATTTCGGCTTCATCGAAGAAGATTTTTGCGCCGTATTTATATTGATTTTTATCTGTCCATTTTATTCTGATATGTCTTGGTGGGGCAAAGTTTTGATATTCTTGAAGAATGGCGTTCGTGTTTTTTACATTATAATTTTCACCATTATAATTTTCTACAAGTATTTCTTGCAGGCTGCCTTCATCAGCGAATGAAAGTTTTGGCAGCCATTTGTATTTGGTTTGGTATAGTGTTGACCATGTATCAAAGTTAGGATTGGTACTGATACCTTGTTTTATATTATCGGGTAGTCCGCCAAGCCTGTTTTTTACGTATTGTTGCTGACTAATTTCTCCTGCATGAGGTTTCAATTTTTTCATGGAATATTCGACTTCCTGTGCTTGGAATTGAGCGATTTCTTCTGACCATCCGATACCCTGAATCCATAGAACGACTGTACCTTTTGGGGCTAATCCTACATTCAGTTTTGTGAACTCTTTTCTTTGTCCTGTCCAGTTGGTAAATCCTCGTTCAAATAAAGTCCTCATTTCTCTTTCGGGTAACTTAAATGTGCCGGAATAAAACTTATTTTCGGTAAAAGAGAGCCAAGTGATTTCAAGTTTTACGGGAATGGGTTTGAAATCTTCGCCGACTATGTGGGCTGCTCCCCAGTTGCCCCAACCATTGTGCATGACGCGAGAACCGGGAATGTATATGCTCGTTTCATCATCAAAAATGAAATTACCTGCGGCTATTTCAGCAGGAAAAAACTTGGGGGCACAGGCGGTTGGTCTCCATTCAAAAGTTTCCATATAATTCCCTTGATGTTGTTTTTCTACCGTATTTGTTATGCACCCTAAATAAAGACTTCCTAAAATTCCACAGAGTATAATCACCATAAAAATTTGTTGGTAAAACATTCGGTTTTAAATTAATCCATAGAATACACATTCATTCGGGTTGGTTTCAATTCAATTTTTTCGTTTTCATTTATCAGAAAAATATTTATGTTGCTGTTGTATTTGTCTATTTCAATGTTTAATTGGGCTTTGGTGGCTTTATTTTGGTCAAATAATTGGTTAAACGCAGCGAAGGTTTCGGCTTCGTCGAAGTAGATGTGTGCGCCGTATTTGTTTTGGTTTTTATCCGTCCAATTGACGCGATAATATTTGGGTACTGCCCATGTTTTGTCTTCGTGGAGTAGGGGATTGGTGTGTTCGACAAAGTAATGCTCGCCGTTGTAGAATCGGGCGAGGAGTTTGGTATGTTGCCCGCCATCGGCGAAGGTGAATTTGGGTGTCCATGCGTATCGCTTGCGGTATTTTTTCGACCATGCTTCGTAGGGGATGTTTTCGGAACTGATTGTACCGTATTCTTCCACGTCTCGCGCGATTTCCTGTAAACCTTCTTGGATGTACTCGTCAATATTAATGATAGCATCTGGGTATATATCCTGCATAGTGACTTGGGTTTCAGTGGCTTGAAATTGTTCTATTTCGAGCGCCAACCCTGCGCCGAATATCCAAAGAATAATGGTGCCACCGGGTGCGAGTCCGACATTGAGTGTGCTGAAGTTTCCTTTTAGACCGCGTTGGTCGGTATATCCTTGTTCAAATAGTTCGCGTATTTTTCTTTGAGGAAGCTTAAATGTACCTGTATAGGATTTGTTTTCGATATAAGATACCCATGTGATTTGCAGTTGAGTCGGGACTGCCTTGAAGTCGTCACCTACGATGTGTGCCGAGCCTGCGTCACCCCAGCCATTGTACATAATCCACTTGGCAGGAATGTATATTTTGCTGTCGTCTTCAAAGATGAAATCTCCTTTGACTATTTTTGCCGGATATAAGTGTGGGGCGCAAGCTGTGGGTCGCCATTCAAATTTTTCCATGTGATTGTCTTGTCGTTGATTTTGGGGTAGATTTGAGGTACATCCAAGATAAAATATTCCCGAAAGTACACAAAATAAGATGGGTAGTTGATTTATCATCCGTTTTGTATGATTCTTTTACGGGTACTTTTCCAGAATGTACGTTCGGGTTTCATGGGTTGTGCTACTCCTTTTAATACTTCTTTATGATTAGAGGAAAAATGGAGGTAAGTATTACGTAACCATTTTATAATTTCTCTATCCTCTGCATTATCGTAAGATAGTTTTTTACCATTATCATGCACATAACTGTCAAGTCGTTTTTTTATACTGTCAAGATTATCGGGTATTGAGTAATTTTCTTTAATCAAGTCTATATCGAATTTCACGCCTTTGTTAATGCAATATTTTGTCATGATATGTAGTGGAATATAGCTGTATGCCTTAGATTTGATTGTACGATTTGCCCTCAAGACTTTTCTTTGTAGGCTAAGAGATATTTCAAAGGTAGGAGTCACCTCTTCTCTTATAATTAATTCGCGTTTTGTATACCAACCTTGTTCTATTAAGTAATCTCTTTCTTCCTCAACGTTTTCAGCAAAATATTCATATAAATTATTTTCTCTGTACGCCAATATTTCCTTTTCTTTGGCATCATCTGTATAGCCGCCGCCAATATCTGAGTGTACACCCGGTAAGAATTTTTCTACTCCGCCCGCACTATTAATATTGGTCAATCTAAAGTTTGCTCTATGTTCATCGTCTGCTGCCAATTGGAGTACTGACGCAGATGCACTGATGGCTTTAAGATTTAGCTGTGCGGTATCATTACGATGTACATAACCAAAAGATGGAACAGTATCGTAAAGCCCGACGAACCGAGACCTGATTTTTTGGCGTACTATAATACCTTTTGCTGCGATTTTTTCTCCAAGTTCTCCATAATCTTCTGTATACTTTTTGCCTGACGGGCCATAAACTCCCATACTCAGGGTTTCTTTTGGATCTTTCTTTTTCTGACTAATTTCGAATACGAAGTTGCGTGCTGCCGCTGCTCCTCGACTAAAGCCAAAAGAATCTATTTGTAACCTATCTATTTTATCTACGCCAATTTTTGCAATGGTATTTGCGATTAACTCGCAACTTTTTTTGACTTTTCCCTTTACTCCTGTAGCTCCTTTACCCATACTTTTCCCCCATGTACTATCATCTTCGTAATCTTCTGTACCGATACCTTCTACGTATATAGAAACTTGTTTTATTTTTTCTTCTGAAATTTTCTTATAAGCGGGTTCTCCCCTTGAAATATTAGAATAATCATTGGTGTAGCTGTTACCATCATCGGGTTCTGGTTCGATGTATTTACTTGCTTTTACCGCATCACCTGCAACACCTTTTTTATATTCTATTCCAGCTTCTACGTTTTTTCTATTGTTGAGTGTCCCGTCAAAAAATACCCCAACAATTACATTGACATATTCATCAGGTATTATTTCCTCATGGTCGGTATCACTAACCGATGCCGGAGCGGTGGTGACATTAGCTCCAGTCATCTGGCTACGAGTTTCTGTACTTGATGGCGGAGTAGTTAGATTTATTTGCGACATAATTAATTGGTTACTGAAATTTGGACATTGGGTAACTGGGAAATTAGGCTAACGGAAGCTTAATTTATTATTTATAATAAATATATAAGTAAAATTCATTAAAAATAAAACACGAACGAGCATAACATATTGATAATGAGCATTTTATTAAATTTATCAGTTACCGAATTCCCCAATGCTTAGTCAGTGTATAAGTGGATACACTTTTATTTTTTCGGGATTGATGGGAATACTAAAATCACCGCCTTTTATGCTTAGATTAAGTTTGCTATTATATTTGTCTATTCTAAGTATTAGCTCCGCTTGTTGCACTTGTGGATTTTGGTAAATTTTTTTGAAAATCGCGAACATTTCCGCTTCATTAAAGTACATCTGTGTGCCGTATTCCTGTTGATTCTTATCTCGCCAATTTAATTTTATATAACTTGGTACTGCTCGCTCTTGAAATGTTGTTACGAAGGGATTACTAGTTTGTAGCCAGAGATATTCTCCATTATAATGTTCTATTCTTATTTGACTTGGATAAGCCTCATCTTCAAATTCCAATACAGGTTTCCACTTATATCGTTGGCGATATAAATTATCCCATTTTTCATTGACTACGCCATTTTCTTTGAGATATAATTTTATTTCGTCGGACATACCATTTAGTCTATTCGACACATATTTATCCCTATCTTGAATTCCGTCAGGATTAAATTCCTTCCATGCTATATCAACCTCTATAGCTTTGTAATGGGCTACCTCATGGCTTAGTCCTGCCCCCATTACCCAAACAGAAATCACTCCTTTGGGTGCCATCCCTACGATTATACTTGAGTAGGTTTCCTTGACTCCCCTTCTATCTGTATAACCCTCTTCGAATAGTTGCCTTATCTTTCTTGTGGGTAAATCAAACTTTCCAGAGTAAAATTTATTCTCGCTATAACACATCCACGTGAGGACTAATTTTTCGGGTACAGGTTTCATTTCTGGACCAACCATATAGATAGAGCCTAAGGTTCCCCAACCATTATGTACTGTTCTACCGCCACTTGGGATGTCTATAAGTGTACCATCTTCGGTATAAAAATATCCCTCATGTATTCTTATGGGGTAATAAATCGGTGCACACTCGGTGGGGAGCCATTTATATTCATCTTCCATTATAATTTTATTATTGGTATCAATTTTTTTTGAAAAATTATTTTCGCAAGAAAGATAGAAAAAGCAAATTAAAACGACTAAAATAAGTGTATATAATTTAATGTCATTGACCATATTCGATAGTTGCTGCACTGGCAATTGTGATTTTACCTCCTGCATTTGTTTTTATTTCGCCACTTGTATCTATGCTAATCTTTTGAGCATCTTGTTTATAGCTCTTACTAACTAACTTGATTTCTTCATCAACGTAGTGATTTTCGTTTTTAGCACTCAATATAAAATCATCTATGATACTATCCGATTTGTTTTTACCAACATGGGTATCCATATCCTTACCTACTTTAATATTCATATTTTCCTGCACATTGATATTCATGTTTTTTGAGTTAAGCGTCATATTTTCCAATGCTGAAATCGTGATATTGTTTCCTGCCGTATCAATGTGAATGATATTACCGTTTTTATCTGTAATCGTAATACTCTCACCGCCTGATGTATCATTAAATTTGAACAGATGCCCACTGCGTGTTTTGATGGTTTTGTAATTATTGTCGGGGTCAAAAAATTCGGGCGTGGCTTTGCTGTGATAGACTGCGCCTTGCATATATGCGCGGTCAGGATTGCCTTGTACAAAATCTATATATACTTCATCCTCCAATTCGGGTACAAAGTAAGTTCCTCTATCGCCGCTTGCATGGTTGGTGACTTGCCGTATCCACGGAGTCATTTCATTGCCTGTTTGCCATTTGAATTGTACGCGCACCCTGCCG
>CALCMV010000360.1 GCA_937967535.1 uncultured Saprospiraceae bacterium | reverse complement strand
AAAATGTGAAATAATAAATGTAAAATCCCGTCATTCGTCGGGACAAGTTGTAAAAGGATTTCAATGTGTACATTTATTATTCAAACATTCAACAATGATTTTTTTACTTCTAAAATAATAAATTTTCAAATTTAAAAAGAAATAGAAAACAATGATTTATTCTAATTATTAAAAAATTATTTAATTCATATTTTTAAAAAACAAAATAAAAAACTGCGTACTACAAACTCTTTTACATTTATTACTTTAAATTTTAAGTTTTACATTTCCCCTCAAAAACAATCTCCACCCTTATTCGTTTTTATGCTTTTCAATAATTTCACGTACCTTTTCTATGGGCATTTGAGCAATTTTAGCAATATACTCGTCAGGATGACCATCTTCATGTAAAGCTATTATCATCACAACTTTACCTTGCTCTATACCCTGTTCTATGGCAGTATCTGCTACACCGCGTACCTCTGCATAGTTCATCTCGCTGATTTCGTAGGCTTTGCGTTCTTCGGGAGTCATGTTTGCTAACTCGGCGGTTTTGAAGGCTTTTTGGAATATTGGCTCATTGAGGATGCGCGGAATTTCATTGAAATCAGGCAATTTTTTAAGAAAATACAACCATTTATCAAACTGCGTTTCGAGTTCGTGTTCTTCTTTGGTGAAGGCAGGCATTTGTATGAACTTGAAATGTAATTTATCGCTAAACGGCTCACAATCTTGGTCTTTGAGCATCACATCTCGCCTCAATTTTGCTTTTTCTTCATCTTCATCATAGAAAAAATCTAATATAGCAATGAAATAAATAGCACTTAATTTGAACGCCCATTTCCCACGCATTGCTTGCTCTTTTATGGGGTAGGTCGTGTAATACAAAGCCCTGTTTTTGAAGTTCTTAAACTTCTCTTTCTGCATTTCCACTACAAACCTTTCACCTGCAATGGAAGTGCAAAAAATGTCAAAAAAGGCTTTTCGCTCGGTACTACTTCCGGGCAAAACTCCCGGATTGTCAAATTGTAATTCAGCGATTTTGTGATGTTCAGGCAGTAATTGGTTCAGGAAATCTATAAGCAAATCTTTATTTGCCTCTTCGCCGAAGAGCTTCTTGAAACCAAAATCCGTGTATGGATTGATATATTTTGACCGCCCTTTTTCTTGCATTTTTTGTGAATATTTAAATTAATAAAAATTATAATTTTAAATATTTTTTAAAAACAAAATAAAAACCTCGCGTCCTACAAACTCTTTTACATTTATTATTTTAAATTTTAAGTTTTACATTTAAAACCCAAGCTAACGTGGCGCGGGCTGAAAGCACCACGCTACGGTACGCGAACTGGAAGTGTCGCGCTACATTCCCGTTAATGATGGTCATTTCCCATATCCTGCTCACCGGGATTGAGTGGCTCGGTTTGGTGAATATTTCTACCACCTTTCGAGTAATCATACGCCCAACGGTGTACGTGTGGGATTGGTCCATCCCAATTACCGTGACCTGCACCGATGGGTACAGTCCATTCGAGTGTATTGGCATCGTATGGATTGAGTTCGGTTTGCTTCTTGCCGTAGAAAATGCTGTAGAAGAAATTAATCACCATCAACACTTGGAGCGAGAATACGATAATCGCCGCTACGGTGATGAATTGATTCATTGCCGTAAAGTGAGAAAAAGCATCGAAATTACCGAATTGGTAATAACGACGCGGAACACCCGCCATACCCATGTAGTGCATGGGCCAGAAAATCGCATATGCGCCAATCATTGTTCCCCAGAAGTGGATTTTACCGAGTGTTTCGTTCATAAAACGCCCGTATAGACGCGGAAACCAATGATAAACCCCGGCATACATCCCGAAGAACGCCGCAATACCCATCACAATATGGAAGTGAGCAACAACGAAATATGTATCGTGCAATTGAATATCAATCGCAGAGTTACCCAAGAAAATCCCCGTCAAACCACCTGAAATAAACAAGGAAACGAAACCTATGGCAAAGAGCATCGCTGTATTAAACCTTATGTTACCGCCCCATAGTGTGGCTATCCAGTTGAATACTTTGACCGCCGAAGGTACGGCGATAATCAAGGTAAAGAGTACGAAGATATTGGCAATGAACGGATTGACACCCGACATAAACATGTGGTGCGCCCATACGATAAATGCCAAAATCGCAATCGCAAGGATAGAAAGTACCATCGCCTTGTAACCGAAAATCGGCTTGCGTGCGTGTACAGACATGACCTCTGAAACGATACCGAAAGCCGGCACGATGATAATATATACTTCAGGGTGTCCCAAGAACCAGAACAAGTGCTGGTACAAAATTGGACTACCACCGACATTTTCAAGTGCCTGACCTTGTATAAATATTTCGCTTAGGAAAAAACTCGTACCCATACTACGGTCAAAAATCAATAAGAAAATCGCCGAAACGAGTACCGGAAACGAAAGCAGACCCAAAATCGCCGTAACGAGGAATGCCCAAATCGTTAGTGGCAAACGCCACATGGTCATACCTTTGGTACGTAGATTGAGGACGGTGGTGATGTAATTCATACCACCGAGCAGCACCGAGACGACAAAGAAGACCAAACTCACACTCCACAAAGTCATACCTGCACCCGAACCACTCATGGCTTGCGGCAAGGCACTCAAAGGAGGATATGCCGTCCAACCACCCGCGAATGGTCCTGTACTGAGGAAGAGCGATGCAAACATAATCGCGCCCGAAAGGAAAAAGAACCAATACGAAAGCATATTGAGGAAGCCCGAAGCCATATCTCGCGCCCCTATCTGCAAGGGAATCAGCAGATTAGAGAATGTACCACTCAATCCCGCCGTCAATACAAAGAATACGAGTATCGTACCGTGCATCGTTACGAGGGCATAATAAAATTCAGGGTCGAGCGTACCTACGCCGTCCGTCACCGTAATCCACTTTCCGAGAATGGGCTTGAGCCAAGCCATATTTTCTTCGGGAAATCCCAACTGCAAACGAAACACCAAAGACATCAAGGCACCGATAATCGCCCAAAACATTCCCGTAATCAGGAATTGCTTGGAAATCATCTTGTGGTCGGTACTAAAGATGTACGTGGTGATAAAGTTCGACTGATACTTATCTCCATGATGGTCGTCATGGTGATCATCGTGGTGATGTTCATCATGTCCGTCATGCAATTCTTCTTCTCTGATAATATCTATACTCGCCATTGATATAGAATTTTTTATATAATCAAAAATATGATTTCGTAACTAATGCTTAAATGAGGTAATGCTTAAATGGATTTAATGAATGAATGAATTGTGAATGAATGAATGAGTGAATGAATCGTGTATTTATAATGATTCATTCATTCAAAATTCATTCAATCATTCATTAATTTTCGGATAACACACCTTTCGCTGTATCTTCTGCTGAACCTTGAATAGTCGTAGAGTAGTAAGACTTTTGCGATGCCAACCATTCTACATATTCTTCCGGCTCCACTACACGCACGATACGTTTCATACTAAAATGACCGCGTCCGCACAATTCGGCACAAGCCAATTCGTAGTTGAAAGTTTCCCAACGTTGCTTGCTTTCGTCATCGGCAGAAGGTGCTTGCCATTCAGGGTAATCTCTTAAACGTTGACGGTACTCTTCCGTTGTAGTCGTTGGGGTGAATACGAAGTATGTTGGTAAGCCGGGTACTGCATCCATTTTCACACGGAAATGCGGCAGATAAAAGTTGTGCAATACATCACGCGCAATGATACGCACACGTACTGGCGTTCCCACAGGCAAGACCAACTCACTCGGATGAATATCATCCAAATTACGCTCATCTTCCCAAAGTTGTCCAAGCGGATTCAAACCCGTGATATTTTTATAATAACGCTCGCCCAACACACCATCATCTCCCGGATGACGCAAAATCCATTGCCACTGCAAGCCTGTTGCTTCTATTTCAATATAATCTTCTCCAACAGTCATGCCCTCGGGTATATCTCCCATCGTGCGATTCCACACACTCAAACCACCAATCACCAAAAAGGTCATCACAACAGCCGGAATACCCATCCATATCATTTCGAGCATATTATTGTGCGGATAAAAAGTCGCTTTGTGTCCGGTACGCTCACGATATTTGTATGCAAACCAAAACAACAATATATGCGTGATGAAAAAGACAATTCCGGTTATCACCATCGTCACGTTGAACAGATTGTCAATCCATACACCATGCTCCGAAGCTGCGGTATGAGGACCATAACCCAACATGCTGTTTTTGTAATACATAAATGATACAATCACAAAAACCAAGAAGCCCACCATAAATACGACCCCCAATCGCGCATGAAACGCATTGGAACGCATCTGCATATCTTCCTCGCCGCGCAACTTGCCCGCTATCTCGGTGATTTTACCGATTTGTAACAAAATGACCGCGAGTAATACTAAACTCGCTATGATAAAGAAAGTTCCCATTTTTTAAGTTCAAGTTCAAGAATCAAGCGCGAGTTCAATGACTGACGCTTTTTCTTGATTGTATATAATAGAACAAAATAGTTTAATTCAAGTTGAGGTGTTTTCAGTTTTTTTTGAAAGTTTTGTATGAATTAAGAATTAGAATAACTACATGAACATTGTGTCAATTACAATCTTCATCGGACAAAAATCTGTGTTTATTCTTTTCCCACCATTTTTTATTGACTTTCGCAGCTAATTTATCTGCGTCTTCCTGCGTTCCCTTACTGCCCTTCACTAATTCCTTGTAAATCAGATAATTCAAAGATTTTTCAATACTTTTCAAATCCGTATCTCCCGGTACGGTAATTACAATATCATTATTCTCATTTCTTGTAACTGTCATAATTTAAATTTTTTAAACTTAAACTTAGACTTCATCTTAAATTTCATTATCCATGATAATGCAAGCTCTCCGGCAAATAAGGGTCATTTACAGGAAGCAAAGAAGCCTTCGCCATTCGGCTAAATACAAAATACAAAAATAATCCCAAG
>CALCMV010000359.1 GCA_937967535.1 uncultured Saprospiraceae bacterium | reverse complement strand
ACGCCTGTAAAGGAAATTATTGTAAGTGACAAACAAGCCATCGGTGTAAAAGTAGGTGAGTGGCAGCACAATTTTGACCGTATCGTGTGCAATATGGATGTGTTTCATGCCTACAAAAAATTGCTGCCGAATGAGAAAGCTCCCGAACGCACCCTGCGCCAAGTCAAATCCACTTCCGCACTGATTTTTTATTGGGGAATGACTGAAGAATTTCCCGAACTCGACGTACACAATATTTTTTTTAGTGATAATTATAAATTAGAATTTGAGCATCTGACCGAACACAAAACCGTCTATGACGACCCAACGGTCTATATCAATATCACCCAAAAATATGAGTCATCAGACGCACCCAAAGGTGGCGAAAATTGGTTTACGATGATTAATACGCCTCATAATGTAGGGCAGGATTGGGACGAAATCATCCGAGAAGCGCGGGAAAATATCATCGAAAAAATTAGCCGGATTTTGGGGCGCGATATTCGCCCTTTGATTGCTTGCGAACATATCCTCGACCCACGATTGATTGAAGAGCGCACCTCTTCGCACCTCGGCGCACTCTATGGTACGAGTTCGGATAATCGTATGGCTGCCTTCCTGCGTCATCCCAATTTTTCACGACACATCAAAGGGCTGTACTTCGTAGGCGGGAGTGTGCATCCGGGTGGCGGGATTCCGCTTTGTTTGTTGTCGGCGAAAATTGCGGTAGAGGTGATGGGAGAGGACGGTTGATAGATTCATTTTATATTCATTCATTCATTCACTTCATCAGATTCATGAAACAAACACTTTTTTACGGAATAATATACCTCATTTTGACGACTGCGGCATGCAATACAGGCGGCGACGAAGCCTACCAAAATGCAATGGCAAAAATTGCCCAATTAGAAGATGAAAAAATAGACCTGGAAGAAGACCGCGAACTACTCAAAGATGAATACAATCAGGTCATCGAAACACTCAATGACATTGACAAAACGCTTGCAGACATCACCACACGCGAAAATCAGATGGAAAATCTTATCGGCGATTTGCGTAGCGGCAATTTGCAGAAAGAAGTGATTCTGGCAAAAATCGAAACCTTAAAAAATACTAATCTAGGCGACCAAGACAAAGCCAAAGAACTCCAAGCCTCCCTCAATGCCTTTGAAACAGACAATAATTCGCTCAAAAAAATCATTGGCCAGTACGAAGCCCGTATACAGGCAAAAGATGCCGAAATTGCAAATTATACCGTAAAAATCAAGCAGATAGAATCACAACTCCAATACACCGAAGGCGAACTCAACCAACAATACGCCATAGTAGCCGAGCAAAAAGAAGCCCTCCAAGTGAAAAACGAAAAATTGGAAACGACCAACCAAGAACTCGAAAAAAAATACCGCGAACTGGAGCAAAAAGATGAGTTTATTGCCGATTGTGTGAAGGGCTACTACATTGCGGGGTCAAAGAAATCACTGAAGAGCTACGGAGTCTTGAAGCGGAAACCTAATCCGCAATTGACCGATAATTTTCAAACCAAACTTGACCGCGAAAAACCATTTAATTTTTACAAAAAAACAGAAATCGAAGTCAAACGTGAGATCATAAAAATCCTGCCCGATAGACCTGATGACACTTACGATATTCGTGGCAACATCTTGTTTGTCGAAGATATAGAAGAATTTTGGCAAACCAAACACGTTGTTATTGTACATAAATAAAAGCTAGTGTATTAGTTCTAATGCCATTGAACCACGAAGCGCACTAAGGACAAATTGTTATTGGTACTGAAAAGACCTCGCGCTTCACTCCATAACAACGATTCCGAAAGAGACATCCATAATCCAATCCCAACATTAAGTCTGATTATGATTCACAAAACCAAAATATGCTCTTAAAACCATTTAATCGCCAAAGAAAAAGACCGCTTAGGCGAGCAATTCAAGCAAAGCCATCCTTTATATAGCCATGAAGATTGGCTGACTTATTTTTGGTGGATTTACGGGTTTTTTGTGGGAAAAATATAGTTCTGAATTGGCACAAATTGAAAAATATAAACTTAAATTACCTGATACAGCCATTAAATTGTGGAGATGACTGTCGTGAGAATGCTCCGCCTCTAACAATAAACTCACTATTTCGTCGCAATATTTCCCTACAAATATAATATGATTATTTATTGTAAATTTGGGTATTTGAATGGAACGTGGGCGATGTGAGTATTTTTGAATTGAAGGGCTTTTGTTCCGGATAAAAATCAGTTTGCAGAAGAAAAAAATGAAGGGAAACTAACACCACACAAGGAAGTTATCGCTATGTTCAGAGAAAAATACAAGTGCTAGTGACTTGGTATTTTTTTATTTTCTAATTTCCGTTCATTTTTTCCTGAATAGCCAATACTTCCTTGAAGCCATAATTCAATAATATCGAAATAAAACGCCGCATCTTGGCAGTTTGACTCATGGGTAGGATTTGGTTAAAATGTATAGTAAAGTTACATTTTTTTGGGGAAATTTACAATGGTGGGTTGGGATTTTATATGGCAATCGCAAAATTGCCTGATTTTATGTATATTTGGAGAAAATTTAGTGTATGACGATTGCAGCAAAAAAATCAAAATTAATAGAACTGATTCAAAAAACAGACGATTATAAGGCGATTGCCTTTGCATTGGAACTGTTTGGTGTACCGGAAGATGCCCCTGTTGAATCGTGGAATGATACTCCCGAAGAAGTACGTACAGGCATAAATGAGGCAATCGAACAAGCGGATGAAGGACAACTGACACCACACAAGGAAGTTATCGCTATGTTCAGAGAAAAGTACAAAGAATGAAACGATACACCACCGAATGGACAGAAAAAGCGATTGATACCTACGACGATATTATTGCTTATCCTTATCAGGTATGGGGATTCAATGTAGCTCAAAAACTCATTGACCAAATTGACCATATCATTGATTTGACCGAGCAAAACCCGACCATGCACCCTGCCGTACCCGACTTCCCGCAAATTAGAAAAGCATATATTTCTGCGAATGTTTCTCTGTATTTCCGAATTAAAGCGGATAGCATCGAACTCCTTTATTTTTGGAATAACCGAAGAAATCCTGCCGATAATCCATTTGGATAGAGAACGCTTAACTCCAATAATATACTACCAAACGACTTCTCTTTTTATTTACGACACTTCCTTACAAATATAATATGATTTTTTATTGTAAATTTGGATGTTTGAATGTGATGTGGGTGGTAGTATTCTAAATTTGCTGTCCAACAAAAAATGGGAAACAACTTGACAAATGAGGTATTTTAAACTAATATGGAACGAAACCACAGGCAATGAATTAACAGATAGTTGGGGAGAATCAATTTTTTATTATGAAACAAACTTGGAGATGAATGTATTGAGGCAAGTTGAAAAGTTTAAAAACGGAAAATTTCTAAAATATGACACGGTTTATTTTGAAGATAAATTTGGTGGACTCGTAGAAGTGCCTCTTGATTTAGAAGAGCTTGATATAGATGAAATCAACAAAGAGGAATTTACTCAAATTTGGGACAACTTAGATTATGATAAATTCCCCGAAATTGTTATAACAGAAGACACACTTTGGGGGCAACCAAGATTGGAAGGAAGAAGGCTCGCGGTTGGAGATATTATTAGCCTAATTGATGTAAATGAAAGTTTACATATCGTCCTTCAAAATTACGAATTAAGCATGCAACAGGCAAGGCAGGCATTACTCTATTGTAAATGGAAAAAATGCGTCGATGATCAACCTCCTAAATTCTGTCATAATTGTACTTTAAGAGTTAAACGGGAAAATAGTACGTTGGAAGAAGAAAACGATAATTGGTTGATTGCAAGTGATTTACTTCAAAAATATTTTTGAACTGAAAAAACAATTCTTGGATTCAGAATGACCAATAACTACATCAAAATAGAAAATGCCAAACAAAAAAATCAATTTGTATTGAGAAATTTGGTAAAAATCACAAACCATGAGCAACATCCAAACACACCACCGAACCTGCAACATCTGCGAAGCCATGTGCGGCATTGTCATGCAGCATGAAGGCAAAAAAATCATCTCCATCAAAGGCGATGAAAAAGACCCTTTGAGTCAGGGACACATCTGCCCGAAGGCGGTGGCTTTGCAAGATTTTTATGCAGATGAAGATAGATTAAAATACCCCATTCGCAAGACTGCAAGCGGCGAATGGGAAGAAATCTCATGGGAAGAAGCCATTGATACCGTTGTCGAAAAATTCAAAGACATTCAATCGCGCTACGGCAAAAATGCCCTCGCCACTTACTTGGGCAATCCAAACGCGCACAACCTCGG
>CALCMV010000358.1 GCA_937967535.1 uncultured Saprospiraceae bacterium | reverse complement strand
GGGGCAGGGCATGCCCTGCCCCTACATCCTGTTACATTTTAGGGCGGATGTCGCGCAATAGTTTCCGTGTCCGCATATCCCGTTTTGGATAAATTAAATGGTCAGGCGAATCAAAGAAAAACGAATCAGGAAAGATATAATCTGCCATATTTCCCACCACAATTTCAGCAGGAAGTCCGGCTTGTATTCGATTGAATACTGAAGGATCACTTGCTGTAGATGCAGCCATAGGAGAAAAGCTAATAACTAATTGAATATCATTTTGTTGGGTAAATATTTGGATTTCGTCAATTAACGGAAGAATTTCATTATTAAATAATTTATCATCGCTCAAATCGCGGTTTTTAATTGGCTTATATTTGGAATTTAAACCCTTATGTCCATGATAATCACCAAATTCATCGCAATGCTCACTAAAGGTCTTTTTTCTACGTAATTTCTTGATAATACTTACCTGTCCATCGCGGTAATTTTGAATCAGTGCTGTGCCGGAATACATCGCTGCATTATACCAATGTTGGAGGTTGAAGTATCGGATACTTTTTGGACGAATGGAGGCGATACGCGCAATATTTGTGCGCCCTTCTACGGGCATACCGGTGTAGGCACCGGGTTCAAGCAACAACATCAACACATCGCCCGAATGAAGTGATTCCCGTACTTCGTTATACATGTACCGAAGCCCCAAACTATGCTGCAAACCCATATTCACCACTGGCAAACCGAGTGAATCTTGCAACATCCGCGAGTTGATGCCATAGTGTAAATTTGAACCCCCAACGAGTACAACTTTTGGGGAGGGGGTATTGTTAAGTCGGGCGTGTTTTTCGTAGCTGTTTCCCAATCTACCTTTTCTACAAATCAGACCTGACACACGCAAGGCAAATACCAGCGCCACCGCAAAAACGAGGACGAATATGACAACTCTTTTTATGAAATGTAAAATGCTTTTCAAATTCTTTTTGTGAAATGTAGCGTCACGTAGCACGGGGCTGGAAGCACCGTGCATTGCATATATTTCGAGTTCCTAACGCGGCACGGGCTGGAAGCGCCGTGCTACGTGACGCTACGATTTAAAATTGAAAATAAATAAACGTATCATTATTATCTCCATTTGCGAGAATGAGTAAGCATAAAATTAAATAAATGCCCCATCTTATGACTACAGGCAAAGTCGAATCTTGCAATGGAAATTCCTTGCGCCGATTCACCCATTCAATTATAGTTAAAATTCCGATTAATGCCAATACACTTCCATGATTAATGATATTGAATTTTGAAAAATCCATCGAAAAATGAGTGATGTGTAACAGGTAATCAAATGCGTGCGTGATGTTTTCAGCTCTAAAGAAAATCCATGCTAAACATGTCAATGCGAAAGTCAGCAAAATACCGCCAAATTCACGTAATGAAGGCAGCATTTTCTGTGACGCAACGATGTCCAAATTAGAGCGATTTCTTTTCAATAAAATTAAGGGCAAAAAGTACAAAGCATTGAGCGCACCCCAGAAAATAAAGGTCCAATTCGCGCCATGCCAAAAGCCCGAAACGATGAAAATAGCCGCCACATTTCGCACCACCAACCACTGACTCGACACGCGACTTCCACCAAGGGGAATATACAAATAATCCCGAAACCAAGTCGAAAGTGAGATATGCCAACGCCGCCAAAATTCCGCCATATCCCGCGCAAAATACGGATAAGCAAAATTCCTCATCAACTTAAAACCAAATAACCGCGCTGTACCAATCGCAATATCAGAATAACCCGAAAAATCACCATAAATCTGAAAGGCAAAATACACCGCACCGAGTAGCAAAACAGGCGCAGGCTGCGTCTCGTAATTTTCAAAAATCTGATTGACCATCGGCGCACAATTGTCCGCAATGACCACTTTTTTGAATAAGCCCCAAAGTATCTGACGAAGCCCGTTTTTGGAATCCTCCAAATCAAAAGTATGCGACTTGGAAAACTGCGGCAATAAACGACTCGCCCGTTCAATCGGACCCGCCACCAACTGCGGAAAGAAGCTCACAAAAGCAAAAAACGCCACTGCATCCTCTGTTGGTGCTATCTTTTTTCTATACACATCAATCGTGTAACTCAAGGTCTGAAAGGTATAAAAACTAATCCCAACCGGCAAGACGATACCCAATGTAAAAGGGTCAATATGCCAACCCACACGCTGCATGGCATCAGCAAAAGATTCGGTGAAAAAATTGAAGTATTTGAAGAAGCCAAGTATACCAAGATTGACCGCTAAACTCATGTACAACAGGCGTTTACGCATCCGCGCATCGCTCGTGCGACCCATTGCCCGACCAATCGAAAAATCGACCACCGAACTCAATACAATCAATCCCAAAAACCGCCAATCCCACCAACCATAAAATAAATAACTCACCGCCACAATAAACAAATTGCGCCACCAAATCTTATCCTGTATCAACCAATACAAGATAAAAACCGTTGGTAAAAAGATAAGATATTCGATAGAATTGAATAGCATGGGGCAAAGGTAGAAAAGTTTGAGGGCAAGTGATAAACATAAGTGCAAGTTTTAGTGGAAGAAATTAAATAAATTCGACAATTATGCGCCGTAATTTTTTCTTCTAAGAAATTCAAAAAATCGTTGCATAGCAGAGCTACTCCCGATAGCTATCGGGATACTTTTTTGTGTTTTTTAGAAAGAAAAAAGACAAGCATAATGTCGATTTATTTTGTTTCTTTCACTCAGAACATGCGCTAAATTCAAATGAAGAATAAAGCCCTGAAAAGTTCAAATCCAACAATACTTATTAAAATCTCTGCTGCTTTTTACCAAACATTATTAACTTTGCTTGATGTTCGTTAATTGGGCTTTTAAAATTAGGTAACTGAGAAATTAGGTGATCAGGCTAATGAAGACATAATTTGCTATTTATCAGTAGAATAAAAATTGCAATAAAAAAATTAATTTAAAATAAAATACAAATTATTGATAGCAATGTTGTTTATAAATAAAATTTACTAATACTTTCCTCCCCCCAACCCCCTCCAAAGCCCAGTCTAATGATACACGAATCAATTAAATACAAAAACTATGAATGCGAGAATCGCCGGTATAGGTTACTATGTTCCCGAAAGAATTGTTACGAATGAAGAGTTGACCAAATTAATGGATACAACCAACGAATGGATAATTGAACGCACCGGTATAGAGGAGCGCAGATATGTGGATAAGCACAAGCAAACAACCTCCACGCTGGCAGCCGAAGCCGCCAAAATCGCTATAGAACGCGCCGGAATGACACCCGAAGATATTGACTTTATTGTATTTGCCACCTTGAGTCCCGACTATTACTTTCCCGGTAGCGGAGTCTTACTCCAACGACATTTGGGCATCAAGGGCATCGGATGTTTGGATGTTCGGACACAATGCACAGGTTTTATCTATGGCATTTCGGTTGCCGACCAATACATCAAAACAGGCATGTACAAAAACGTTTTGGTGGTAGGCTCGGAAGTACATTCGGCAGGTTTGGATTTTACAACACGCGGACGCAATGTAACAGTGATTTTTGGAGATGGCGCAGGTGCAGTCGTTTTGCAAGCTACCGAAGATGAAACCAAAGGCATCCTTACCACCAACCTCCACGCCGACGGCGAGTATGCCGAACATTTGGCATTTTACAATCCGGGTACACACGGCGGCGCATTTTTGAAAGAACAAGGCGGCTTGGAATATCCTGACGAACCCGACCTCGGCGGTATACACCTTACCCAAGAAATGCTCGATAAAGAAGCCATTTACCCGCATATGAACGGACGTTATGTATTCAAACATGCCGTCGAAAAATTTCCGGCTGCCATAGAAGAAGCCTGCGAAGCGATTGGCTGCACTGCCGACGACATCAATATGCTCATACCGCACCAAGCCAACCTCCGTATCACGCAGATGATTCAACTCAAATTTGGTTTTGAAGACGAGCGCGTTTACAATAATATTCAAAAATACGGCAATACCACCGCCGCTTCCATCCCGATTGCCCTCTGCGAAGCATGGGAAAAAGGCTTGATAAAAGAAGGTGATTTGGTCTGTCTGGCTGCCTTCGGTAGCGGATTTACTTGGGGAGCAGCGATGATTCGTTGGTAAGGAGTGAATGAGTGAATGAATGAATGAGTGAATATTCTTAATGTGATAATGCTGAAATGTGCTGTTATTTATAAGCGTATTTTTATTAATAATCTGAAAACAAAATTAACGCGAATTATGTGTTTTTACTTATGATAATTAATAAACGCTTTTACCGAATTGTATAAATTTTAATTTAAAATAAAAAAAATGCGAATTGTCTAGGTATTATTTGTATTTTTGATAATTAAAAAATAAATAAATACGTTATAATGTTTTCGCCAAATTCATAATTAGCGAAAACATTAACGTTAATTACATCATTTAAATATTGAAATACGAAGAAGCAATAACGGAATTACAAAACATCACTGATGGTCTTGAAAATGAGACGATTGGTATGGATGAATTGTCTGAAAAGATGAAACGAGCAAAGGAATTGATTCAGTATTGCAAAGATAAATTGCACCGGACGCGAGAAGAATTGGAAGCAGCCGACGACAAATCTCAATAAGAGCAAGTTAGCAAAGATTAATATGTATATTGATTTTTAATAATTCAAAACCCATTCATTCGCCCATAATTATAAATTGGCACACTTTTGTATCTTATCCACTGATGAAAAGAAACTACCTCATTGTTGGTTTAGTCTTGTTGACGATAAGCGTGCAAGCGCAGATTCGACTCAACAACCCTTCTTTTGAAGCTCCGCCAAAGGATGCCACGATGCCTCCGGGCTGGATAGGCTGCGGTATGTACACTACGCCGGATATTATGCCCGGCAACAATGAGTACGGACAGCCCATATGGGATGTAACGCACCGCCCCGTAGATGGTGCGACTTATATAGGGCTTATCACTCGTGAAGATAATACATGGGAATACATCGGTCAACGACTCAACAAACCCGTGAAAAGTCGTCATTGTTATATGTTTTCGGTTGATTTGGCTTCGTCGCCATTTTATGCAGGCTACAATGTACCGATTCGCTTGCGGATTTGGTTGAGTAATGACAAATGCGAAAAAACCGAACTCATCGCCGAAACCCAAACTATCAAACACTACGAATGGAAAAATTATCAATTCGTTTTTTCCGTTGACAAAAGTTATTCTCACATCATATTTGAAGCTACTTACGCGGACGATGCCGAATCTCCCTATCGCGGCAATTTGCTGATGGACAATATCTCGCTAATTACGGATTGTGACCGTGCATGATTTTTTTTAGAAATCAGAATTTAGAGGGCGTTCGACAAGAATAGGGTAAATGATTATATGCGAGTTGCAAGACGAATTGCTTTGTTAAAAGTGGATATTTGAATATTCAGACAGCCATTTTTCATAAAAACATTCGCCTTACAACTATCCCCTAATTTTCCTCGTACACCACCGAATTTAGACCAGTTTTTTAAAAAAAACTATAAAAATCAAACAGTTTTGAAACATTCTTTATTGGTTTTGCGTAAAAGCGGAAAAATGAATGTTACTTTTGAAGTGTTTATAAAATACTTCTAACAAAATCCATCCTTTTTTACAAAGATAATTGTAAAAACCCCAAACAAGCTATCGGCTACTTACCCATATTCTGGTGGAATCAACTACCACAACTCAACTTTTTTACCATATTATTCTTATTGCGTATTATTTTTACAATAATATGACAATTGCATTATGTGTTGATAAACAGAATATTACATTACTTTTATGAAATATTTTTTGGAAAATTTACAACAATTTATCCGAAAAAACCTTATACGAAATAAAATACTGCTATATTTACCATGTCACTCATAAAAAAGTTATGAGCTTTGGCAAAAGGCAAATTATAGATACTAACTCGTACAAGGAGAAAATACAAAGATCAGGCTTGTCCCATACGCACTATAAATATTCACACGACATTCTTATTCTTTGTTCTCATAATTATTGGATATCAAAGCACCCGATTTTTTAGAAACAGCACCTTTACTGCAATTCACCTTGCAGGAGGGCTTGGTTACTATTATCTAATACGTACTAACTACTTTTTATCATGAGAACTACTCTACCTAAATGCCTTGTTGTACCCATATGTCTGCTTTTATCATTCGGATTAGTGGCTTCTCCCACTAATGATGACTGTGGGTTTGCTCTCCCATTAGAACTTTCAGGACCTTCTATTCCCTTTGATAGTAATGGTGCGACTGACTCCAATGCCCCCCAACCTACTTGCGACTACTATGAAGGCGGCGATGTTTGGTTCAGCACCACGATGCCCATGAGTGGTCACTTGTCCATAGAAACACTTTCCGAAACCAATAATCCTTGTGTTGCCGTATACGTTGGCAATTGTACCGACCTTTTAGAATACGATTGCCGCTACGATGGTAGCCCCACCAATAATGGTTCTGTGACTATCCACGACGAAGAACTTGGCGGTCAGATATTATATGTCCGTGTATTTCAGTACAATACAGGCACAGGAGGTGCCTTCGAGATTCGCGCACACGAACCGGAAATCCCCGATAATGATTTTTGCCAATCAGCAGTCACACTCAATGTAGGCGCGAATTGTTCGCAGACTTTATTTACCAATTCCAATACAACGGATTCACCTACGGGTCTTGGTGCCGCTTGTGGTTATCGCGGTGCTGATGTATGGTTTAGAGCAAGAGTACCTGCCAGTGGAAAATTGGTCATTGATGCAATGGGTATTGACAATCCCGACCCTGTCATTGCCGTATTTACAGGCGATTGCAATAATTTGGGAGAATATGATTGCCGACGGAATAACAGCCCTACCAACGACGGACGCATCATCATCAACGATATGCAACTCGCCGATAATTATGTGTATTTTAATGTGTTCCGTTATTTCAACCGCAATGGCGGTTCATTTGAATTATGCGCTTACGAGCCTGTGATTCCATCTATTGATTTTTGTAATTATGCTGCCGAATTGGAGGTAAATACAACTTGTACACCCACCACTTATACCAATGCTTTCACTACCGATTCGCCGCAAGACGGAGAGCCATCCTGCGGTCTTTATAGCGGCGGTGATGTGTGGTTCAAATTTGATATGCCCAATAGTGGCAATATTTCTATTGATATTGACCCGGGTACAAACGCCCTGCCTCATATGGCACTCTACAGAGGTACATGTGGCAATATAACTGAATACGACTGTGGCGGCTTCGGCTATACAGGCGACCAAAAAATCGTGGTAAACGATGCAGATATTGTCGGAGAAACTATGTATCTCCGCGTATTTCAATATTATAACCGCAATGGCGGTACATTTAACCTTTGCGTAAAAGAAGCCGCCGTACCTGATAATGATAGGTGCGGTGGTGCTATTGGTCTGCAAGTCGGGGGCAATGCCACGACTTTTACCAATGAATACGCTACTCCATCCAATCAAGCCGACGAGCCGAATTGTGGCGAATACGAAGGCGGTGATGTATGGTTCAATTTTATGATGCCCGCAAGCGGTCACTTGGTCGTAGATGCCATTAACGGTACCAATAATGACCCCGTTTTGGCAATTTATATCGGTTCTTGTGGCAATTTTGATTTATATGACTGTCACCTAGGTGGTGTCTTGGAGGGGTATAGTCGCGTGATGATTCACGATGAGGCATTGGCAGGACAAATGTTGTATTTGCGCGTATTTGAATCCGAAAATGAACTTGGTGGTTCTTTTGAATTATCTGTTTTTGAACCCTCTATTCCCGACAATGATTTTTGTGTAGATGCGGTTGATTTGGGTACGCCTTCGGCACAGTGCAATGCCACTACCTATACCAATCAATATACCACTTCTTCCGACAATACCCCCATGCCGACTTGCGGCAATTATCGTGGGGGAGATATATGGTTTTCTGTAAATATTCCTGCAAGTGGTCACTTAGCCATTGATGCGGCAGGTGGCACCAATCAAGACCCCGTTGTAACACTTTACACAGGCACATGCGGCAATTTCACACAATATGACTGCCAGTACAGAGGCGGACCCGACAACAAAAGCCGCATTATCGTACACGATGCAAGTTTGGCAGGACAAAAAATGTACATTCGTGCCTATCGTTACTTCCATCGTGAAGGTGGCACATTCAGCCTTTGCACATTCGAGCCGAATATTCCTGACAATGATTTTTGCGAAAATGCCATCAATCTCGGCACTATCACCAATGAATGTGTACAAACTAGCCACAGCAACGAATATGCAACTGCTAATGCCTCCACACCGACTCCTTCCTGCGGCATTTATCAAGGGGGAGATGTGTGGTACACGCTTCAAATGCCCGCAAGCGGTCATCTGGCTATTGATGCTTTTAATGGTACAAATGACTCTCCTATTCTTTCCATTTATACAGGTACATGCGGCAATTTTAGCGAGTATGATTGTAGAGAAACAGGCAGCCCAACCGAAAGCGGGCGTATTGTTATTCACGACGAAAGCCTTGCCGGACAAACACTTTACCTGAGAAGCTACCAATACCTCAACAAAAACGGCGGTACATTCGACCTCTGCCTCTTCGAACCCGATATTCCTGATAATGATTTTTGTGAAAATGCCATCGAACTGACCGTAGGAAGTACCTGCAATATGGTGACTTATAATAATGCCTTCACAACAGATTCTCCGCAAACTGCACCTTCATGTGGCTTGTATCGTGGTGGTGATATATGGTTCAAAACGCAAATACCTGCAAGCGGACGCTTGGTAGTGGATACGGATAATAACGAAATTCAGCCCGTATTGGCTATTTACACCGGCACCTGTGGCGATGCTGCGCTTTTTACTTGCAATGTAGGAAGTAGTTTGAATGATAATGGGGGCAAAGTATTCGTCAACAGTCCTCCGATGGCAGGACAAGATATTTACATCCGCGTTTTTCAATTTTATGATAAAAACGGCGGTGATTTCAATTTGTGTTTATTCGAGCCTGTCATTCCCACTAATCAGGATTGTAGCGGGGCTGAGTGGTTGACTATTTCACAAATTCCTGATTACAAATTATTTTCCAATGAATTTGTGGATATAGGAATAGATGCAGACCCATCTTGCGGCAGCTATCAAGGCGGTGAAATATGGTTCAAAGCCACCGTACCACCAAGCGGCATATTGACCCTTGATACCCGCGAAGTACAAATTGATAATGCAGATATGTCTGTATACTTGGGTACATGCAACGGTTTGGTCGAAATTGCTTGTGACGACGACAGCGGCACAGGCGATATGGCAAAAACCACCATTGACGACCTCAGCCTTGCCGGACAAACTCTACTCATTCAGGTATGGAGAAACAATTCGCCTTATGGTGGTTTCTTTGGCATCAGCAGCCATGAATCCGGCGAATTGGCGGTCGAATTGCTCAATTTTAAAGCCGAAGCCATCAACAACCGTCGCGTACAACTTGATTGGACTACCGCCAGCGAAATTGATAATGCCTACTTTGATGTCGAACACAGTACAGATGGTATCAATTTTAGTGCAATTGCTAAGGTAGAAGGCGCAGGTACGACAGAAATACAACAAAATTATCAATATATTCATGCTCAACCCGTTCCCGGTATCAATTATTATCGCCTCAAAGATGTTGAATTTGACGGGACATACAATTACTCCAATACCATCACTGTTACTATCGAAAAACCCGAGCGCGAAATCAGCGTATCGCCCAACCCATTCGATGGAGAAATTATATTGTATTTTGACAAACCGTTGGAATATAATGCTTTGGTACAACTTACGGATATACATGGCAGAAGCCTTATGGAAAAACGCCTCCCGGAAGGCACGGTCAATCACTATATTGACACTTCCGAACTACTCGAAAAAGGGGTCTATTTCCTCACGATTCTCGACGAAGATTTTCAAATCCGTAAGTATACCGGAAAGTTTTTGAAAAATTAAAAAAGTGATATAGTTCTTTGCTTTTTTAAGCGCCCGTTCCCTAACCTAAAATAGAAGCACCTGTGTAAACAGGTGCTTTCTTTGTTTTGTGCGGAGTTTGGCTAGCCATTTAACTTTGCCTAAAGCGAATACTCGTCAGACCGAATCCCTTTATTCAATGGAGTGTGACACACATTCGTGGATATTTAATATTAAAATGTATTTTGTAGGCGCATAGCGTCGGTACTATTTGTAACAACGAATGTTCCGCTCCCCCGAAAAGGCGCATAGCGTCGTCACTCTAAATGCAGTGATTTTTAATAGTGCCGCCGCTATGCGGCTTAGGAGTTGTGGGGCTAATCGTCGGTTACAAAGTGTGCTTCCGATAGCTATCGGAACTATGCGCCTAATATTATAAATCTACGAATGTGTGTCACACTCTATTCAATGCGAATATTTTATGAGACAAATCACTACATTTCACAAAAACCTTCGTCAGACGAGTACTATCCCGCAAGCAAACTTAAACGACTAGCCCGGAGTTTACAGTATAATTTGTTATACACACAATAGCGATGCATCCATTTTTTACCGTATTTTTGCAAAAATAAAAAAAGGCTATCCCGAAAAATTTGATGAGAGAACAATAAAAATGAATAATCAACAAGTAAATCTATACCCAAAACTCCAATCCATCTGCCGGATATTTGAACAAGAATACGAGCTCATTTCCGCAGAAAGAAAAATACAATTACGCGAATTAAGTGATTATATTTTTCATAAAATAAAAAATAAACAAGCGGTAAAATTAATTGTGATTTGTACGCACAATTCACGAAGGAGTCATTTGGGGCAATTGTGGCTCGCAGTAGCGGCAGATTATTTTCAAATTCCTGATATTCAGACCTTTTCGGGAGGTACGGAAGCTACGGCGTTTAATATTCGGATGGTTCATGCCTTGCAAAATATTGGTTTTGATATTGATGCAGAACATGCGGACGCAGATAATCCTCTTTATGATATTCGCTGGAAGTCGGGCATGTCTCCTTATCGGGCATTTTCCAAAAAATATGAAAACAGACCTAATCCTACTACACAATTTGCTGCTATCATGGTCTGCACACATGCGGACGAAGGGTGTCCGGTTGTGCAAGGTTGCGATTTCAGGATAGCCCTTCCTTACGAAGACCCCAAAACCTTTGACAATACAAGCCTCCAAAATACTAAATACGATGAACGCACCCGACAAATCGGAAGAGAAATGTTATTTGTCATGCAGGAGACAAGAGAGATGTGGGACAAGCGATAATTCGTCAATTTACCAATCTGTCAGCACCTCAACACAACAATACCTCAACACATCGGCACGTTTTAACTCTACATTAACAAAAAGCCGACACCAAAGTATTTACACATTCAATCTTTATTGGTAGTTTTGGGATTCTAAACATTCTATCTTGAACAAATGGTTTAATTCTTGTTAAATTTAATTACTGACACGCACCCGGCTTCTCCTTCAAAAAACGTTATTCCGATAATTACAAGGAAAAATATGTATAAATCGCTAATTATAGTCAACACAATTGTCGCATTACTGATGTGTACAATGCCGATAACAGCACAAACCATCCGACTCAACAATCCGTCTTTTGAAGATGAGCCAGCCTCCAGTACCACTCCCGAAGGTTGGGTTGATTGCGGCATGGATGGTGAAACCCCACCTGATATACAACCGGATAACACCTTTAGGGTATTCAAAAAAGCGCATCAAGGCAACACTTACCTTGGCTTGGTGACACGCGATTCAGACACTTGGGAAGCCGTTGGTCAATCGCTCGAAATACCGCTTATTGGTAGAAATTGTTACGATTTTAGTGTGCATTTGGCGCGTTCGGAATCTTATTTGAGTCGCCGCAAGGCAGATACTATGCAGATTCAATTTACGCAACCTATCCGCCTCCGCATATGGGGTGGCAACTATTACTGTGAAAAAGGCGAACTACTCGCAGAAACGGATGCCGTTGAACATACTAATTGGAAAAAATATAGCTTCAAACTCAAACCTCTCAGAGACGATTATAATTTTATTGTGCTCGAAGCCTTTTACATGACCCCTGCGCTTGTGGGATACAATGGCAATTTGTTGCTGGATAATTGCTCGGCTATCACGATTGCTACCTGCAAAGATGACGAACCACTCATCGCAATAATTGACGAACCGGCAGAGGATAGAAAAAATATAAATATTCCTCCAAAAGAAAACAGAAAACGCAAAAAACCTGAACAATTTCAAAAAATCACCAAAAAAGAAGTGTCGAAAACAAAGAAAGAAACACCTAAAGAAAAGACGAACAATCAGTTAGCCCTTGCTACACCAACACCTTCCCCCGCAGAGAAAGAAGAGGAAAAGATAGAACCGCCCAAGACCAATATATTGCCTGAATTGAAAGACAAAGATTTTATCAAAGAAGGGCAGATTATTCAGGTCAATAGCTTACAATTTCCGGCAGACTCTACTATTTTGACCGAATCTTCTTATCAGGTTTTGGAAGAAGTTTATTACTTTTTGAAACAAAATAAAGGAGTTGTCATCGAAATTGGCGGACATACCAACGACCGACCAATGGAGAAATATAGTTACCAACTCTCCACCGCAAGAGCCCAAACCGTTGCCGGTTATCTCATTCAAAAAGGCATCTCCGAATCGCGTATTTCTGCCAAAGGCTACGGCAAAACCCAACCGATAGCTTCCAATAAAACTTGGGCAGGACGGAATAAGAATCAACGGGTAGAAATCAAGATAATGAGTACCGGGAAATGATTATTGATTAGACCATGTTTAAAGGCTACCCGTTTAAGTTTGCTTGCGGAATAGTACTCGTCTGACGAAGGTTTTTGTGAAATGTAGTTATTTGTCTCATAAAATATTCGCATTGAATAAAGGGATTCGTCTGACGAGTACTTCGCTTTAGGCAAAGTTAAATGGCTAGCCTCCCGAATAGCTATTGGGATGTAATTCAGTTGATTGTAAAAAACTATGAACTATGAACTATGAACTGGTAACTATGAACTATGAACTGGCAACTATGAACTGGTAAACTTATTTCCTTTATGTCTTTGTGGCAAGGTTTCATTACTATAGTCGTCTGCAAACAACAATAATTTGATGAATGAAGAAATATATAATTAAAATATTTTCTTTTTTTGTGCTGCTGTCTTATGCCAATAATTTCAATGCACAAAATATCGAGCTAAACAATCCTTCATTTGAAGGAACGCCTAAATCCGGCAAACTCCCCGAAGGTTGGTTCAATAGAGGCACTAAAGGCTATTCTCTGCCGGATACACAACCCGACACTACTTTTAGAGTTTCCAAAGCGGCAAAGCACGGAAAAACCTATCTCGGTATGGTCACGCGGGCAGACGACTCTCACGAAGCCGTCATTCAGCGTTTGGAGTCACCACTTATAGGTGGGCAGTGTTATCAATTTACTTGCTACCTTGCCCGTTCTGAGTCTTATCTGAGTGCGACAAAGGGAAACAGCCAAAAAAAACAACACACCCAACCCATAAAGCTACAAGTATTAGGTGCAAATTCTTACAGAGGCGATAGCATGATTTTGTATCAAAGCCCTATCATTGACCACACCAACTGGAAAGCATACACCATCAAATTAAAGCCCGAACAAAACTATGATTATTTCATACTTCAAGCCTACTACGTTACGCCCGTTCTTTTCCCTTATATCGGCAATGTATTGGTAGATGACTGCTCCATTATCGAATGGGTATCTTGCGACAAGCGTTCAAGACCATTGGCAAAGAAAAACACTAAAAAGAAGAAGAAACCAAAAACACCCGACAAAGAAGAAGTAGTACAAAATATTCCTCCTAAAAAGCCCAAAATACCGCCCACTCCCGAACCCGAATCTACAAAAGATGAGTCCGTTAAAACACCGACACCCATTCCCCCAAAAATTCCAGAACCATCATATCCACCATCAAAACCTGAACCTCCCACCCTACCCGAATCCCTTGCTCAACTCGAAGCTGCCTCCATCGTAGAAGGTTTGGTGATGCAGGTGAAAAATATTAATTTTGCCAAAACATCAACCGAATTGACAGACAGTTCTATGGGTTCGCTCAATGAAATATATGATTTTTTGAACCGCAATCCCGAAATTGTGGTTGAGATAGGTGGGCATACCAACCTTTTAGGCTCTTTTGATTACAGCATGCAGTTGTCGCAGCAGCGTGCAAGCTCTGTTGTGCGTTATCTTATTGACAAAGGAATTGATAAAAAACGAATCGCCGCAAAAGGATACGGACAAACACTTCCTCTCATTGAAGGCATCAGCAACACCGCCAACCAAACCAATCAACGAGTAGAAATTAAAATTATTAGTATAGGAAAATAAGTGTTTCTATATTACGTTAAATAAAAAACGAATTAATGAAAAATATCATATTGTATTTATGCGCTATTGCGCTAATGAGCTTGATAAGTTGTCAGGTAGAACGAGAGGGCTGTACCGACCCCAGTGCCATTAATTATGATGTATTGGCAGAATTAGAAAATAATAGCTGTACTTTTCCTAATGTACTCATGCGTTTTGTGCCAATGATAGATGATTCTACACAACTTAGTTTTGGGCAGGATTACATTATCAATGGCTTAAATGTACGCTTTGACCAAATTAGATTTTATGTGAGCGATGTTAATTTGGTCACATCAACAGAAAATTTTGCATCCGAAGAGACACTGCTGGCTACCGAAGTCAATAAACTTGAAGAAATTGGCGAATTAAAAGTCGGTGATTTGCAAGAAGTCAAATTCAACGTAGGAGTAGATTCGGTCAACAACCATGCTGACCCGGCACTCCAACCCTCCGACAACCCGCTTTCTGCCGATAGCCCGGATATTCAACATTGGAGTTGGACGGCAGGCTACAAATTCTTCCTCATCGAAGGTGCGGTAGATGTCAACGGCGATGGCGAATACGAGCCGGATGCCTCCGAAACCATGTCTATTCACTGCGGTTTTGATTCCAATTTGAAAAATATTGCATTAGCCATTACCGAAGCTACCGCCGTTGACCGCTTAGGTTTTGAGTTGGATGTCAGCTATGATGTGAAAGGGATTTTTGAAGGTTACGACTTAGCAAATCAATTATTTTCCCGCCCAAACAGTAATCCTGAATTTGCCACAGAAATTATGAACAATGTCGAAAATATATTCAAAATTCGATAAGATATATTCAAATAATATCGCAAAAACGGTAGGTTTTTACCCATCGTTTTTGCTTCTTTTTATTCTGGCGATTGCTTTTACCGCTTGCCGTCCCGACGAAGCAGCCCAAATCCAAACACCCTATAGCCTCCAAGTGCCTGATGGCTTCACGAGTCCCCTTATTCCCGACGACAACCAACTTACCTTTGAGCGTATTGAGTTGGGCAAAAAGCTATTTTACGACCCTGTTTTGTCACGCGATTCTACTATTTCCTGCGCTACTTGTCATTTGCCCTCCAAAGCCTTTGCCGACAATCTGCCTATAAGTGTGGGCATACAAGAGCGCGAGGGTTTTCGCAATGTGCCTTCGCTCGCAAATGTGGCTTGGCATCCTTACTTCTTTCGTGAAGGCGGCAGTCCGAGCCTCGAAACACAGGCACTCGGACCGATTGTTGATGAAGTCGAAATGGACATCACCGTAGCCGAAGCTGCTGCCCGTTTGCGGAACGACGAGGACTATATCAAGATGTCAAAAATAGCCTACGACCGCCAACCTAATGCCTACGTCATCAGCCGTTCATTGGCAGCTTTCCAACGCATTTTGGTGAGTGGCAATAGCCCTTACGACCAATACACACGCGGCAATCAAAATGCCCTGACCACCGAACAAATTCGAGGTAAAGACTTGTTTTTCAATCAATTACAATGTGCGACCTGTCATACGGGTTTTAATTTTACCAATTATAATTTTGAAAATACCGGTTTGTATGAAAATTATGAAGATGAAGGACGCGCCCGACTCACCGCAGATCCTAATGATATTGGCAAATTCAAAATTCCCTCACTTCGCAATGTCGCACTTACCCCTCCCTATATGCACGATGGCAGCCTGCCTAGCCTCGAATCTGTGCTTGAACATTATAATTCAGGTGGCAGCACACACGCCAATAAAAGCCTACTCATACAAGCACTAAATCTGACCGCCCAACAACAATCCGACCTGATTAGCTTCCTCGAAAGTCTCACTGACGAAACATTCATCAACAATCCTGAATATCAATAAGGAATAAACAAGTGTAAAAACATTTACTCATTTTCATGTTAATACAAGATTGGAAAAATCGAAGTGCAAGTACACAGAAAGAACACCACAAATTCATCAATCGGCTCAAACGCGAAAAGTCCAAAGTGCTAAATGAACGTGCAGAACGATTGCATGAGGAGGTATTCGGCGAATTAGATTGTTTGGATTGTGCGAATTGCTGTACGAGTATTCCGCCTATCGTGAATCGTGCAGATGCTTCGCGTATTGCCAAACATCTGGGCATGAAAGTCGCCCGATTTGGAGAAGAATATCTGCATCAGGATGAAGATGGTGATATGGTGATGAATACCACGCCATGCCCGTTTTTGCAGTCGGATAATGCCTGCCTCATCTACGAAGTGCGTCCCAAAGCCTGCCGCAAATACCCGCATACAGATAATCTCGAATTTGCCGACCACTTGAAATTACATCAGCAAAATGTGATGTATTGCCCGGCGGTCTTTCATATTGTCGAACGCTTGATGCAAATATAGAGCAGCACTTCCGGTTCGCATTAGGTGCCTACATAATCTTTCAAATATCCAAAATGTTCACCCAATTTTCCATCTACAGCTATCGTAGCTCGTTGAATAACAGGACTTTGTTTATCGTTTAATAATTCTTCGAGAACACTGTTGACGAATTGTTCACCGAAGGCTTGGGAGGCATCGCGGGGCATTTCATTGGGCAGATTATCAATGGTCATCATGTCTACTACGCCGCGCCGGTGCGGGATGCTCATCGTACCGCTTTGTACATCGTAACCGAAAATCGGGTCGGCAATCGTACTGGCATCCAGAGTAGATGGAATGGACGAAACAGGCGCAATATCACAGGTCACATCGGCTATAACGCTGATATTGAAATCGTCGTGTTTCATTTCCTCCGCAGTAAAAAAGACAGGAGCTTGATTGTCCCAATAAATGCCATTTATCATCAGGTCCGCTACCTGCGTGTAGGGTGCAAATTTGGATTCGTAATCTTGTGGATTGGCATAGAAATCAGCTTTATCGAAGCCTTTGGTGGCTTTATGTTGGGCGTAATCCTTACAGCTAAGTTGAGTAAAAACGGCTTCGTTGTACTCATTAATCAAAAATTCGTCGGGCTTGACGCGGCGTATATTCATCGCTTCCAATACTTCTATCGCACCGCCTGATACGCGCCCCGCGCCTGTTACTACGATTTTGAAGGCAGGCAGTTGGAGAGTCTTGTAAATGGCTTTGGCTTCGGCGTAGTCATGGCAGTCTTTCATGCGTTTGAGGTCGAAAGTCTTGGTGCGCCAGCCGTAAGTCATCACGCCATTGTGTGCGCCCACAATACCCGCAAAACGACCAAAGGCAATGAGGCGTTTGCCGCGCTCATTGGTCAGGGTTTCGTAGTCTATCATGCGGATATTTTTTTCCAACATGGCACGGAGCAGGTCGCGGTTGTAGGCTTGTTTTTTTATGGTATGGGAAAAATAAAAGTATGTTTTTTCGGCAATGAGTTGGTCAATTGGTACTTCTTTGACCCCCATAAGCACCTCGCAATCAACGACATCATCTACAATTGGAATGCCTTCAGCTTCATATTCTGCATCGGTATAGCAGCGTCCGGTTGATTTTTGTACTTTAATTTGAATGGGATAATTGTCGAGTATGTAGCGACATTGTTTTGGAGTCAGCGGAACGCGAGAATCGGGTGGTACTTTTCCTTCCCGAATGATACCTATTTTCATTTGCGAATAATTTATTTGATTTTTAATTTTGTGATTTTTGCTTGAGATAAAAAACGGACAAAAGTATAAAAAAGCAATCATTTTAAGCCTGATTTTACTAGTGAATTTGCCCTCATTTAGTGTTTACGAAATTAACAATATGTTTGTTTCGCGTGGATTTGGCATTTACTGAAATAAAAAAATGATTCTTATCACCTTTGCAAATAATTACACTATTTTTGGCATGTTTAAATTTGTGCTAAAAGTAGTTGACACGTTTTTGAAATGTAAAACTGACGTTCTGTTAATTTTTTGGACTTATTAAATGTTCTGAATGAGGTCATTTTTCTTATTGAAATTCAAAATTGAAAACTGCCACAAAGACACGAAGACACAAAGTATAAATTGCTGATAAATGAAAATTCTTTGTGTCTTTGTGGCAAAATTAAAGATGTGCAGTAGTATGTCGAAAAATTTAAAAATAAATAAAATAAAAAATTAATAATATGGCTGTTTTAAATCCACCAATGTATGAAAATTTGATGCCTACTCGCACGGATGTCAAAGCAGAAAGATTGCATCGAAAACAACAATTGGCAGGCGCATTTCGGGTGTTTGGAAAATTTGGTTTTTCAGAAGGTGTTGCAGGACATATCACTGCACGCGACCCGGAGTTGACCGACCATTTTTGGGTGAATCCATTTGGAGTTTCTTTCAATAAAATCAAAGTTTCTGACCTCATTTTGGTCAATGAAGCGGGCGAAATTGTAGAGGGCAAACACACGATGCTCAATAGGGCGGCTTTTGCGATTCATTCGCGTATACATGTGGCGCGACCCGACGTGGTGGCTGCTGCACATGCCCATTCTATCTACGGGAAAACGTTTGCGACTTTTGGGAAAAAATTGGACGCGATTACGCAAGATTCATGTGCCTTTTATGATGACCACGGGCTTTTTGACGATTATACGGGCGTGGTGAACGATACAAGCGAAGGCGACCGAATCGCCGAAGCACTTGGCGATAAAAAAGCTGCCATTTTGAAAAATCATGGTTTGCTGACTGTCGGAGGTTCAGTAGAAGAAACGGCTTGGTGGTTTATCAGCATGGAACGCTGCTGTCAATCGCAAATTTTAGCAGAATCAACGGGCAATAAAATTCACCACATTGACCACGATACCGCCTTGAATACGCGCAATAATGAGGTCGGATTTCCGGTAGCAGGTTGGTTTAGTTATCAACCAATTTGGCAAGATATTGTGGCGGCATTTCCTGATTTGATGGAGTGAGGTCAATGAGTGAATGAGTGAATGGGTGAATGAGTGAATTTTGAATGGGTGAATTTTGATTCAGGTAAAGATGCTCTAAAATTGCTCACTCCTCAAAACTTCCATGTCGTCCTTTTCCACTTGCAAATCGTTTTGCTCCTTCAAAAGTTTCATTTGATTGAATGGTGTTCATGCCCAACTGAAACTCTTTTTGCATAGCGTCATTTATCGAAAAATTCCATTGCGTATAGGCACTCAGGCGGTCATTACGCATACATATTTGTGGAAATTTGGCGATGTTTGCGGCGAGTTCTTGCGCTGTTTTGAGGGCTTCACCATCTGCTACAAGGCGATTTGCCAAGCCTATGTTGAAGGCTTCTTCTGCGTCTACGGGTCTGCCTGTGAGTATCAAATCCATTGCCCGACTCATACCTATCAATCGTGGCAAGCGCACCGTTCCGCCATCTATCAAAGGCACGCCCCATCGTCTGCAAAATATCCCCATCACAGCCGAGCGTTCCATCACTCGCATGTCACACCATAGTGCCAACTCCAAACCACCGGCTACGGCATAGCCCGATATGGCTGCAATGACGGGTTTGGAGAGCAACATGCGGCTTGGTCCCATCGGGGCATCTCCATCGGGCGTGGTTTGGTTGGCTTGTCTTTTCTCTGCCAGGGCTTTCAAATCTGCCCCCGCACAGAAAGTGCCTCCGATACCGCCCAAGACAGCTACCGAAGCCTCTTCATCTGCTTCAAAATCTCTGAACGCATCTGCCAATTGTTGGGCAGTGATTCCATCCACAGCATTTTTTACGTGAGGACGATTGATTAAAATGGTGCTAATTCCCTCATTTTTTTCAACTATTATATTCATAACAATCGGATGATTTTTGATTGGATTTGAGCTTCAATCTACTCAGAAATAGAAAAACCTGTAAGGATTTAAAAATCCTTACAGGTTCTATTCATCAATTTGTTAGCTCGCTAATCGTCATGCTAACTCGTAATTTTCGCCTACCAGTCTTTGTTGCTGCTTCGGTCATCTGACCAGCTATCTCTGCGCTTGCGTTGGCGATAACCGCCGCCGCCGCCACCATCGCCGCCACTGTCTCTGCGGTCACGATAGCCACCGCCACCACCGCCGCCACGACGGTCTCTATAACCACCGCCGCCACCGCCTCGGTTGCGATTATAACCGCCACCGCCGCCGCGTCTGTTATTTCTTTCCTCGCGAGGTACAGCTTTTTTGACTGCTATGTTAAAATCGTCTACTTCGGTTTCATTGAGGGCATTAATAGCCGCATAAGCTTCTTCGTCGTCGGGCATTTCTACGAAGCCGAAACCTTTAGAACGTCCCGTATCGCGGTCTGTGATAATTTTGACAGAATCTACCGTACCGAATTGCTCAAACAATTGGCGGATGTCCAACTCCGAAGTGTTGTAGTTGAGTTTTGCTACAAAAATGTTCATGATAAAAAATTAAAAAACAAGTAATTACATTAGGTTTTTTGCACTTTGTGTTTCGTTCTTTGTTAATTTTTACTGTGCAAAATATGTGGTAAATGAATGTTAAACCAATTCATTAGTAACACTTTACAAAATAAAAATAATTTATATTGCAATTAGTATAAAACAAGTAACGATAAGCAAGGAAAACTAATAATTACAAGACCAAAAAAAATAACAATCGCATCGGGCAGGTAGAATATCAAGAAGCCTAAAGAACCTTGAATATCAACGCACACAAGACGAATGTTGCGGCTGTCTATATTTTACAACCGCATAAAGATGAAATTTGCTAAGGATCGTTTAAAAAACCGATTGTATTTTACGCCTCAAAAACTACCTGTGCGTTAATTGGTTCTTACTTTAAAAAAACAACTACGGAGAGGATACAAAATAATTTTGAATGAGTGAATTTTGAATTTTGAATGATATAAAATTTTGTAAAAAAAATTATACGAGACTAAAATGAACAATTTACACTTCTAAAATTACTTATTCAATTCATAATACTTATGCAATTTAATGATATTTAGGGACTAATGCCACTTTTAGGTCAAATTATATGATTTATTTTTTGTTAATACCTCTATGTATTCAAATCCTACTTCACACATATTAATGTGTTTATCAATTTTGAATAATCAATTAAATAAAATATTTGATTCGTTAGTTATTTATTATCAACAAAAAACAAAACAAAATAAACTTTAAATTTATTCATCATTCTTAAACTCAAATTTGTTAGGATAGATGGTTCTACACCTATTATAAATTTTGTTTAAACTTAAATGTCTTTTTCATTTTCTCAAAAAGTGCATCTGCTTCGTCAAAATTAAGTGTTTGTTGTCCATCGGAAAAGGCTTTTTCCGGGCATTGGTGCGCTTCGAAAATCACGCCGTCCGCCCCTGCCATGATACTCGCCAAAGCAATAGATTCGACAAACCGACGCACTCCGATACCATGCGAAGGGTCGGCGATGACGGGTAGGTGTGTTTTCTCTTTTAATATGGCTATGGCATTGATGTCCATGCAGTTGCGATAGGCTTTTTCGTAAGTACGAATACCGCGCTCGCAGAGCATGATGCGCTCATTACCATTAGAAAAGATATACTCGGCAGATTGCAATAATTCATCAATAGTACCCGAAATGCCGCGTTTGAGCATCACAGGTTTATCCACCTTTCCAAGTGCATCTAATAGATTGAAATTCTGTGAATTACGCGCTCCGACTTGAAAAATATCAACGTATTCGAACATGTCATCTATCTGCTCGCTCATCATTACTTCCGTGATGATTTTGATACCTGCGGCGCGGGCTTTTTTATGCCACAATTTCAAACCATCAATCCCCAATCCGCGAAACGAATAGGGCGAACTACGTGGCTTATGAACACCACCTCGCATGATACGGATTCCATTTTTGACCAAGTGATTTATCGTATTTTCAATCTGCTCTTCTGACTCAATCGAGCATGGTCCTGCCATCATCTCGAAGTGTCCGCCGCCAATTTTTAGTCCGTCGCCCAAGTCGATAGTCGTATCATCGACCTTCCATTTTTTGGACACCAATTTATAAGCATCACTCACGCGATGAATATCACGAATACCCGCCATCGTACCGATACTGCGGATGTCAAATTCGCGCTTACCAACTCCGATGATGTATTCGCCAAATTGGGTGGAAACTTCCATCGTTTTGTATTGAATGGTGTTGAGTTTGGCTTGGAGGGTGGCGCGTTGTACGTCGCTGATGTTGTGTTCTAATTGTATTATCATAAGGTATCGTAACCCAGACATTCCTGTCTGGAAACGTAACCCGAATATTCTTATCTGGCAGTATGCCCACCAGACAGGAATGTTTGGGCTACGGTCTTAACGTAACCCAGACATTCTTGTCTGGCGGTATACACACCAGATAAGAATGTTTGGGTTACGTTACATATTTCAAATAATCAGGGTGAATATAATTATATTTCCAGTCTTTCCAATGTTCAACGATTCCTGCTTTTACAGGGTTATTCAACACATAATTAATGCGATTGGTACATTCTCCTAAATCTCTGACGACTCTATCAAAACTTTCTTCCATCCAAAATCGCTTTCCTGTTCTACCAAGTACTAAATTAGCATATCTACCGGAATATCCTTTTAGTGATTTCATCACTTCGGACAGACTTCTATCCAATTTATGAAAAAGAAAATGCACATGATTTGACATGACCGTAGAGCAAATGACTTTATAGCGTTCACCGTCAAAATGATGGAGTGCGTTGACCCAAATTTGAGCGATTTCATCTTGTTTTAACCAATGCGGTCCCGTTGTACTATTGTCTAATAATTCATCAAATTTACCAAAATATAGATTGTAACACAACTTTAAGCGTTCATTGATTTCTTGTTCGGGTAAATCCATGTCTTTGAGTTTATCGGTTTCTATTTTTCGTTCCTGATGGAGTGCTTTTACCACATCTAATGGTAGGCTGCCATACAATCTTGCTGTGATGAAAAATACAGCATTTTCGGGTTGCCAATGTGGTAGATTGCGTTTGTGGAATTCTTTGTGTTTCATAGTGCATCGTAACCCAGACATTCCTGTCTGGTGTGTTTATCTATTTTATTTTTCCAGACAAGAATGTCTGGGTTACGTTCCAGACAGGAATGTCTGGGTTACGTTCCAGACAGGAATGTCTGGGTTACGTTCCAGACAAGAATGTCTGGGTTACGTTCCAGACAGGAATGTCTGGGTTACGTTCCAGACAAGAATGTCTGGGTTACGTTCCAGACAAGAATGTCTGGGTTACGTGTATTCAAATTTTCCGTAGGGGCTTTTTATAGTGAGGTGGCTCTTCCCGCCAGACAGGAATGTCTGGGTTACGTTTTCTACACGCCCAATCACTTGTGCGTCAATATTAAAACTTTTCGCCGCGTCAATTATTGTTTGTGCATGTCGTTCAGGTAGATAAAATTCGAGGCGATTGCCCATGTTGAATACCTGATACATTTCTTTCCAATCGGTACCGGATTC
The DNA here is from genome assembly GCA_937967535.1 of uncultured Saprospiraceae bacterium. Classification (GTDB taxonomy): domain Bacteria; phylum Bacteroidota; class Bacteroidia; order Chitinophagales; family Saprospiraceae; genus JAHDEO01. The sequence continues at coordinate 4,920 of CALCMV010000358.1, read as the reverse complement.
TTTTTGTATTAATTGAAATAATGGTGGTGTAGTGAATAAATTATCTTTGATAATATGCACATTCTCTACGAATTTGAGGGCTTTCGTTTGTGCGCCGCCTGTGCAGTGAATGATGCCGTTGATTTCTTTTTTCAGTGTTTTAAATACCTCATTTAAAAGGGGCATAAAGCTACGGGTAGGGGAGAGGACGAGCTTTCCGATAGGGATTTGTTGACCGCCAATCTCAATGGTATCGGTTAGTTTCTTATTGCCCACAAAAATAACCTCATCGGGCGTATTTTGGTCGTAACTGTCAGGGTATTTTTCGGAATAAATTTTATGAAAAACATCGTGTCGGGCAGAGGTGAGTCCGTTGCTGCCCATGCCGCCGTTGTATTCGGTTTCGTAGCTTGCTTGTCCATAAGATGCGATACCAACGATGACATCTCCGGGTTGTATTTGGTTGATAATCAGATTGCTGCGTTTCATTCTTGCAAAGGCAGTGTAACCTACGTCAATCGTCCTCACGATGTCGCCTACGTCTGCTGTTTCGCCACCTGCGAGGTGTATGTCAATACCAAATTCGCGCAGCGAATCTACAAAATCTACTGTACCATTGATGAGTTCGCTGATGACTTCGCCGGAAATGAGGTTTTTATTTCGACCAATGGTGGAAGACAATAAAATACCCTCTGTACAGCCCACACAAGCCATGTCGTCAAGGTTCATCACGATAGCATCTTGGGCAATGCCGCGCCATACGCTAAGGTCGCCCGTTTCGCGCCAGTACATGTATGCGAGGGAAGTTTTGGTGCCGGCAGTGTCGGCGTGCATCAGGTTGCAGTAGGCGGGGTCATTGGCAGCGACGTCAGGGAGGATTTTGCAAAAAGCTTGGGGGTACAAGCCTTTGTCGAGGTTTTTGATGGCGGCATGAACTTCGCTTTTGGAGGCAGAAACACCGCGTAAGTCGTACTTTAGTTGGTCTTTTTTCACAAATAAAATGCTGGTAAAGAAAGCCCAAAATTAGGCTTTTTATTCTTCTTCTGCGCCTTCAAAATCAAAAACATTTTGGGCGATTTCAAGTGAAAAGGGTTTTTCATAATATCCTTGTACAGATTTGAGCTCTTGTATTTCTTTTGATACATTATCGGCAAGGGCAGCACTCAAAAAGTAAATGTGAGTATTTTTGTCGGAAAAAGTTTCTTCAAATTTTCTGACAAATGCGATTCCGTTTAATTCGGGCATATTAACATCAACAAATATATGTGTCGGGAAATCAGGAAGACTGTCCAACTCTTTGAGTGCTTTTACAGGGCTAGTATAGATAATCGCTTGTATAGGTAATTCTTCTATATCTATAACAGCTTTTGTAAGATGGTTATTAATGTCGTTGTCATCAATAAATAATACCGGATAATCTTTTCTCATTTGGAGGAGTGTATATATAGCATATTTAAAGGCTATCAGTTTATAGATTTAACTTCATCGTTTATAGTTTATGGCTTTTCATAATTTATTGAAATATAATTTTGACTATCAGTTCATAGTTCATTACAATTCGTTGAATGGCAATATTTTTAGATTACTTATTATCAGAGTTGAGCAAACTTAAACGGATAGTCTTTAAAGATACTCCAAATGGTTTTTTATGAAACAAAGTTAAGAAGAATATTCGATTTTTTTTTGTAGGAATTTTTTTTTGTGACAGGCAGTAAGGGTATTGTATTATGACCATCCGTTATTTATAGGCTATCAAACTCTTCTTGGGTAGTTTCCCAGTTTTCCATTGCTGTTTCGAGTTGCTTTTGTATTTTCTCATAATCTTGTAATACCTCTTTTGATTTGTCGCTTTCATAGAAGCCCGATTCTGCCATTTTTAGCTCGTATTGGGCGATTTGCTTTTCGAGTTTTTCTACTTTTTGCTCGGCATTATGGAGGTCGCGTTGAAGTTGTTTTTTGCGATTGTGTTGCTCTTTTTTTTGTTCGGGGGTCAATTCTGTGACATTATTCCTTGTGCTATCTGTTTGAGTTTTAGCGATATTATTGGCATTTTTCCCCAATGATACATCCCGAAAATTATCAACTTGTCTTTTTTCGAGAAAATATTGTACATCGCCGAGATATTCATGCAATTTTCTATCCCGAAATTCAATGGTGCGTTCTGTCAATCCTTGCAAAAAATCCCTATCATGCGATACCACAATCAATGCACCATCATATGCAATCAGGGCTTTTTTCAGGATGTCTTTTGAAACAATATCCAAGTGATTCGTAGGCTCATCAAGAATGAGTAAATTGGCTGGGCGTAAGAGCATTTTTGCCAATGCCAATCGCGCACGTTCTCCTCCCGAAAGTACCGAAACTTTTTTCTCCGCATCTTCACCGCTAAATAAAAATGAGCCAAGAATGGTTCTCAATTTAGTACGTAATTCTTCGGGGCAACCGTCTTCCATGGATTCCAATAAGGTCATTTTAGGGTCTAGTGCATCTGCTTGATTTTGAGCATAATAAGCTATAGCTACATTATGTCCGAGTTTGACATCTCCGGCGGTACTGCCGAGTACGCCCGCGATGATTTTGGAAAGGGTAGATTTGCCTTCACCATTGCGCCCGACAAAGGCGACTCGCTGATTTCTGTCGAGTTGAAAACCTATTTTATCCAAGACCATCAACTCGCCATATTGTTTGATGACATTTTGTGCATCCACCACAATTTCGCCGGAACGCGGTGCGGGTAGAAAACGCAATTTCATCGCCGAATTATCCTCTACATCTATCGCAATTTTATCCATTCGGTCCAATTCCTTGATGAGCGATTGGGCAAATTTGGCTTTGTTTGCCTTAGCACGATACTTTTCAATGAGGCGTTCTTTTCGAGCAATTTCACGTTGTTGGTTGGCGTGTTCTTTGCTTTGTTGGGCGCGTCTTTCTACGCGAAGTTCGAGATATTTACTATAAGGTGCTTTGTAATCATAAATATTGCCGAGTTCGATTTCTACGGTGCGATTTGTGACGTTGTTCAGGAAAGTTTTGTCGTGCGATATGACGACTACTGTGCCTTCGTAATTGCGAAGCATACTTTCCAACCAAATAATCGACTCAATATCAAGATGATTTGTAGGCTCATCAAGCAGGAGGTAGTCAGGACGTTGGAGAATGATTTTAGCGAGTTCGATACGCATTTGCCAGCCACCGCTAAATTCGCTCGTCTGTCGCTCCATATCCCTAGGTTTGAAGCCTAATCCACGTAGTACGCGCTCGGCTTCTGACTCCATATTGTAGCCTCCAAATATGCCAAATCGCTCATTTACATCCGAAAATTCTTCTAATAATTTGGCATATGAATCGCTCTCATAATCAGTTCGTTGAGTGATTTCTTTGTTGATTTCTTCGATGCGTGTTTCGAGTTTTTTGATGTCATCAAATGCCGTCAATGCTTCTGCCATCACTGTTTTTCCGTGCGGCAATTCTAATTCCTGATGCAAAAACCCAAGCGTATAAAGCGAAGGGTAAGTCACCGTTCCGCTATCGGGGTTTTGATATTTAGCAATGATTTTTAGGATGGTTGATTTGCCCGTACCGTTCTTGCCGACCAAGCCTATACGCTCGCGTTCGCCGATAACGAAATTCACATTATCCAGCAAAATGCGGTCACTGTATTTGACAAATATATTGGAAACGGTAATCATGTTTTGACGAATTGTTGAGTTGTCGAGTTGATGAATTGTCGTTATTGTGACGACTCCCCCTTATTGTTTTACGGTCTTTATTTGTTGTTGTTTTGTTTTTCGACTGACAAAGATAATATATTGCCCGCGAAATAGAACGTTTTGGCAGGTTTTGTGTTAATTTAGTTCACCGTAGAACGATGCTTCCAGCTCGTTCATTGCGTATTATTGCCAAACTAACATGGAACGAGCTGGAAGCGTCGTTCTACAGTGACTAAATTAATTAATATGAGTAGAATTATTTTTTTGTTTTTTATAAACATAATTATCGTAATCAGTGCTTGTTCTCCCAATACTAAAGTTGGGGAAAAAGTACCGGAGGTAACTAGACCACAAGTAGTTGCAGCCAAAAAAGTAGCTGATAATATGTCAGCTGAGCATTTTCCTGATAAAGTGGAAAAGGTAGAAAAAACGGAAGATGAATGGCGCGAAATACTCACCGCAGAGGAGTTTCGTATTCTCCGCGAAGAAGGTACGGAACGTCCTTTTACAGGCAAATATTGGGACAATAAAAAAGCGGGAACGTACTATTGCAGTGCTTGTGATTTGGCATTATTTGAATCGAAAACCAAATTCAAATCAGGTACAGGATGGCCCAGTTTTTACCAACCCATAAAAAAGGCATACGTTGGTGAAAAAACGGATAATAAATACGGCTGGAATCGCACCGAAGTTGTCTGCGGACGTTGCGACGGGCATCTCGGACACGTATTTGATGATGGACCTGCACCAACAGGTTTGCGCTATTGTATCAATGGCAATATCTTGACTTTCAAAGCGAATGAATGATTTTTGATTAAGTGATTTTTGATTTTTGATTTGCAAAATTCTCCACGTAGTGATTTAATTCGTAATTCATTGACAACTAAAAATTACAGTAAGTTGTTGATTATTAATTAGTTAAAAAACGAATAACGAGCCAACGAATAACGGGTTACGGCAGTAGCTTGTCAATCAAAAATCTAAAATCAAAAATCGCTCAATTCAAAGAATCATATCAAATTCATCTTCGTCTTCATCTTTTGCGCCGGTCAGGGCTTTCACGAAGTCGCTGTTCATTTGCTTGAATCGTCCCATTACTGAGATGATAAAGTCTTCATTGACAATGCGTTTGATGTCTGCCATGTTGCTGGCATTTCTACCTTCTCGTATGCGGTAGGTTTGCTCATAATCTCTGGTTTCAAACTTGACGAGGTATTTATGATTGTGTTGA
>CALCMV010000357.1 GCA_937967535.1 uncultured Saprospiraceae bacterium | reverse complement strand
AGGTTTCCAAATTGTTCCAATATCTGCCCCATATGCTGCCGGAAGAATGTCTTCTTGTTCGGGATTGAGGACGAGACGAGTGTCATTGGAGTGGAAGCCAACACCTGTTTTTAGGAAAAATTGGATGTCACGATTTGGGCTATAGATAAGGTTAAAATTAGGGCTTGGAATGGCGGTAGAACGGGAGTCGCTTTTGTAAGTCGGATGAAATCTATCGGTGTAATTAAATTTGAAGTAATCGAAACGAATACCGGGATTTATCAACCAATTTCCGACCTCATATTCTACATTTGCGTAAGCAAAAATATTGGATTCGTCCACATCGCCAAATTGAATTTGAGATAAGGTCGTTTTCCGATTCATGCTGCGTGAAAGTTCATTATCATTGATGTCATCATAACGTATTCCTGGGCCGATTTGTAGGAGTAATTCTGAATTATCGAAATTCGTAATTTGATTCCATTCGGTATTGATACCGAAGATTTGACGGTCTTCTTTCTGTCTGATTTGATCGCCATTTATAGGGTCATTCAGAAAGAAAGTGAAATTGGAATATAACTCGAAATCATAGAGCGAGTAGTACATACTGCTTTTCACAAATGTCTTATCATCAATGCTTTTTGTAAAATCAAGCGCAATATTTGTACGTCCTGTAAAGCCGCCTTCGGTGTCATCTATCGCGCCGAAACGGGTGATTTGGTCGGTATCGACTACGCGTTCAGGAATTTGACCGGAGGCATCCCAACGGCTGGTAAAATGAGAAAATAAGAGTGAGATTTTATCTAAATTTTCCAATCTTCCGGTATATTTTGCCATGAGATTGAGGCGACTAAAATTCTGAGAAGATTCAAACGGACCATCTGTGATTAAATACTCAGCGGCAGCGTAGGCATTGTGTTTTTCGGTTTGTAATAAATTGAAAAGTCCTACATTTCGGAAGGTATTAAATCGTCCGGCTTCTATGCTGAACATATTTTTATTGAGGCGTTCTTTCAGTTGAAAATCTACATAACCTGCGGTGTTAAAATTGCCTTTGTTGGCGTAATAAGGTCCTTTTCCGAAGTCAATATTTTCGATGATTTCCGGTGTCACAAAATGGAGGTCTGCATAGCCCTGTCCGTGTGCGTGTGAAACCATATTAACAGGCATTCCATCCACCGCAATTGCAATGTCTGTTCCATGGTCAATATCAAAACCACGTAGGAAAATTTGTTCGGCTTTTCCGCCTCCCGCATGTTGCCCGATGAATAAGCCGGGAACTTTTCGGAGAATTTCCTGAGAGGATTGAACGGGATTGGTTTTGATGTCAATATCGGTGATAAAATTGATGGATTTGATGTCTTGCCCGACCACAACTTCATTCAAATCAAATGATTTTTCTTCTAAAATTATGATCAATTCCTTATCCGTATTTTCGATAATAATTTTTTGATTTTCAAAACCAAAAAACGTCACTTGAAGCGTATCGCCGACATGCACATCTTCCAAAATGAAGTCGCCCAATTCGCGGGAGTGGGTGTGGTGCGGGTGGTCAGAATTGGCATTTTCGATATACGCACCGATTAAGGGAATTTTATATTGGTCACATACTTTACCTCTAACACTTTGTGCATCAGTTGAATTTAAATTAAAAATACACACAAGTATAAAAACACTCATGGTAAATTTGGTATAGGCAAAGGTCTTCTTAGCTCTCATTCTTATCTATTTCGATTCGTTTTTTACATATTCAACTTCTCTTAGGATTAGGGTTTCTGTAGGCATTTCGCGTACAAATTCATAAGGGCTTTTAGCATCTTCGGGTATGCTTTCCAATTCGATGGCTGTACCCAAGCCGAGTTCGGCGGCATATTCCATAAATAAATCAGTCACTACCCAATCTTCCAATGCCCAACCCGTAGAATCAAAAACCGTTTTTTCGTTTTGATATTTAGTATAATCTTGTTGATTTTGAATGACTTGCACCCAATCCGGTCCAATGTATTTTTCATCCAATCGTTGACATTCACCCTCTACAAGTGCTTGCAGTTTGAAGTCAGGACAAACGAAACTTTCTTGCAAAAAGGATAAAGGAATTTCCACTTTTCCGGGAAAATCTGCCCCGACAGCATTGATGTGAAGATGCGGCTTTGAAGCTGTTCCATTAAACAATGGTCCTTTGCCTACATCTACGGAAGTCGCAGTACACACTACATCTGATTGTTCAATAATTTTCGTAATATCAGCGGCTTCAATGACTATATTCAATTGTAATGATTTTGTTCTTTCTGCAAATGAATTTAGCGCATTTTTATCTGTATCAAATATTAATATTTTTTCAAAATCAAACACCCGTGAAAGCGCGTGTAATTGCGTAACCGCTTGTGCGCCGCAACCTATCAGACCAAGTATTTTTGCATCTTTTTTGGCGAGAATTTTACTAATCACCGCAGACGACGCGCCTGTACGCAAAGCAGTTGGTAATACGCCATCAATGATACCTTTGAGGTGTCCGGTCTTAGTACAATATGCTGAAATTGAAGAAATTATAGTTGGTAGATTTCTTTCAGAGGGATTGTCGGGATGGTAGCCGACGACCTTGATGACGACATCATTTCCCTTGTGATAAAGCGGCATCCACTCGATGAGTCCGGTGACAGGTTTTTCGTAATTGAAGCCGGAACGCATCGGAATTTTCACCTCATCAGGATGATAAGATTGCAACGCCTTTTCAAGCCTTTCGATGAGGCTGTCCATGACTTCATCGAGCCCTTTATTGAGGACAATTTCCTGCACATCACGCGCAGAAAGCAAAAGCGTTTTATTCTTATTCATCTCCATAGTTAGGTGTGTTGATTTTGGTATGTTTTGAAAAGGTCTTCGATGTACTTACATGAAATTTGGTTTAAATAAATTCAAAATACAACTAATATCATATTTGAGATAACCGAACAAACCTAATTTATTTTTGTTCGGTCAAAATAAAATTTTCTACAAGTTGCTCCAATATTTTATCTTGTTTTTGTGCCAGATATTTCTCGTGAATGGCAACTAAGTTCTTTTTAAATAATGGATTAGAAAGTACCGTCTCTATATTCCGACGAATAGCCGACACATCATCCTTATTTTTGTCTGCTCTAATGCCGACTTGATGATAAGCCACTCGTGCGGCACAGCCGTCTTGGTCGCTTTTTTTGCCGGAATATACAAGCATTGGCACACTAAAATGAATGCATTCATTTATCGTATGGATACCACCGTGATTAATTGAACAGTCAGCGCGTTCAAGTACATAAAGTTGTGGTATCCAATTAAATACGTGTACGTTTTTTGGTGTATTTTTTAATGGCTCATCACCGGAAATACCACCGTGTCCCATGATTAAAACCCAATCAGGACGCCGGGTAACTGCCTCAATAATTTTCTCCGAAAAATGATTATCACTTGCTCGCATGGTTGTGAACGAGCAGTAAATCAACTTTTGTCCGTTTTGCTTTTTTTCTTCAAAAATTCGTTGCAAACGTTCTTTAGTGTGCGTAGTTGTTTTCGTATCTTTTCGTGCAGCATAAACCATCGGACCGATGTAATGAAGATTTTGTCGTGGCGTGTGTGGAAACTCTAATTCCCAAGCTGTCATACTCAAAACCGGCAGCGTACGATAGCCAAAAGGCGCGGGCCACTGGTAGCGTAGTAATTCCTTTATCGGAAAACCTGCTCGACGTGCATATGTTTCAAGCACGCTGCCTCTATCTGTGAATAGACTACGGATTTTTTGTCGCCAAATCATTTTGCGTCGC
>CALCMV010000356.1 GCA_937967535.1 uncultured Saprospiraceae bacterium | reverse complement strand
ATCAGGAAATCTATGCTTATTCTTCTCCCACCAACCTTGCTTCACTTCCTTAGCTAATTTATCAATATCATCTTGCGTAGCTTTACTGCCTTTAATGGCTTGTTTGTACGACAAATAATCCAACATTCGCTGTATATCAGAAACGTCCAAATCCGGCGAAAGTCTTATAATAATTTCATTTTCAGTCCTTTCAATAGTCATATTTTATGAGTTGATGAGTTGACGAGTTGACGAATTGCACAATCGACAACTCACCAACTCGTCAACTCGTTTAATATTCAAATTCCAATCGTTGACAAGGAAACCCAAACAAGCATTTTTCCTGAATCAAATTAGCGACTTGCGGAGTGACGAGGCTGCGCCAATTGCCTTCATCTGCGCGTAACATTCGCAAGACATCTTTGGAGTAAATATGTAAAATCTCAGGATTAAAACCCTTAATATCTTCTACTTGCCCGTTTTCCAAAAGGTGTTTGTATAGGTGTTGGATACCATCAGGAATCGGCATATTTCGACTCGTCATAAACTCTGAACTACCTTCTTGAAGAGAAGGATACACATAGAGTTTTACGCTTTTTGTAAATAATTCGCCGAAAGCATGGAGTAGACTGCCATCGTTGTGTTGGTAGTAATTTTGATTGACAATTTCCAATAGCACACGTACTCCCAATACCAAGCCCAATTTCGGAATTTTATAGTCCGAAAAATACTTAATCAATTTGGGATAGGATTCACAATTTGATACGATGATCGTCTGACCGAGTTCGCCCAATACCGTAGCCCTGTCCAAGAAATCTTGGTCGCTGATTTCACCGTCAGAACGGAGATTGTCGAGCGTGATTTCGGTCATTTGATAATACTTCGTCGGGTCTACACCGGGGTCTTCTGTAAATTGGCGGCTGCTCGTTTTGAGCATGTCCATATTAACGAGCGTAGCGGGGCGAAAACTACCGCGTACTACGAGTATATTTTTTTTATATAAAAACTCAGATGCATGAATATTGCGTCCGTCTTTGTCAAACATCGCCACATCGGTCAAACCATTTTTGACCAACATCAGGCTCAACAAACGATTATCTACTTCCTTAAAATTTGGTCCGCTCAATCGAATCATATCAATATACACCCGACTTTCGAGGCTATCTATCAAAGACTGTATAAAGGTTTCAGCATCGTCGTGATAGTGATAGCAGGCATAGACCATATTGACCCCCAAAATGCCGACGGCAAGTTGTTGGAGACTGTTGTTTTTGTCGCGTAATTTGACATGTAGCACGAGTTCATTCGGCTCGCCGTCGGGGTCGAGTTGGAAGCGGATGCCGAGCCAGCCATGTCCTTTATTGGTACGTTGATAATTGATAGCAGAAACCGTGTCGGCAAAGGCAAAAAAGGTACTGTTGGGGCGCGATTGCGTCAGGCGTTCTTCCATCAAGCCGTACTCGTGGTCGAGCATCTTGTACAGGCGCGATTCGCACACGTAGCGTCCGCTTTCCTCGACACCATATATGCGGTCACTATAAATTTTGTCATAAGCAGACATCGTCTTGGCAATCGTACCAACTGCCGCACCGACCTGAAAGAAATGTCGCGCCACTTCCTGCCCCGCACCTATCTCCGCAAATGTGCCGTAAATACTTTCATCCAGATTGATTTCTAATGCCTTCTGTTCCGGTTCTATGAGCTTTTTCATTGACAATGCTTAAATGCTGTAATGCTTAAATATAACGAATGAGTCATTATATGATTGTAAAATTGTGTGATTGTAAAGTATTGGTTATCAACAATCATGCAATTTCACAATCATACAATCACTTCCTCCCACAAAAATAACGAAATTTATAACGGCATGAAAGTGGTTTTGGAGAATGGTTTGATTTTGGTAGAAAAAGGTTACTTTTGATGGCTCAAAGTCGGCGGTTTGTCCGTCCGCAGTCCGCCGCTTTAATGTGAAATTGACTTGAGTATAAACGGCAGACTGTGGACTGAATGACTACAGACATTATTCACTTATTCAAAATTCAAAATTCGCTCATTCAAAATTACTACCATGTATCGTTTCTTAGTACTTTTTTGCTTGCTCATTTCTGTAAATGTATCGGCACAAGACCGTTTTCCCTTATTCACTTCTGAAATAGAGGGGAGTAAGGGCGAATGTTTTGCTCAATGTATGCTGCCGGCTGTCTTAGATACCATTTCAGAAAATATTTTGAAATCTCCCGAAACATCTTATTATGAGGTCGTTGCGGCTGTTTTTGATACGATTACTGAGACGATTGAAATTGAACCACCCAAGACGATTTATGAGATTATTCCGGCTGAATATGATACTATTCGAGAAGAAGTCGTGGTGCGAGACGGCGAGAATATGCCCATTCAACATGAAGCAAATACGGATGCGGATTGTATTGAAATATTTACCGAAAAAATAGAAACTGCACCACCAACTAAGCGTTGGGTGCGTCATTTGAATGATAATTGTGAGCTAGAAAAAGAAGGTGATAAATGTTATTATTGGTTGCTGACAGATATTCCTGAAACTTATGAAGTACGCGATATTCAGGTGAATAACTGCGCCAATCAACCTCCGCAAATGCAACGCTCCGAGCCTGCAATTCAGACGATTACGCGCCTACAATTGCGTGTGCCTGCACAGGTGCGAGAGGTATATGTACCTGCCATCACGCAAGAGGTCACTCGTCTTTTGCTTCGCCAAGATGCTACGGCAAATCTTATCAATAGCCCCGCAAAATACGATGTGATAGACAAACTCATCATCGTGCGACAAGGCGGTGAAATCGAAATGCGAACCGTTTGGTGCGATACTAAAGCCGCCGAAAATATGAAGGAAATTCAAAAAACACTCAAAAAACGCGGTTATTATAAAGGAAAAACAAAGGGCGAATGGTCGCAAAAAACACAAGATGCGCTACTTACATTTCAACAGGATAATGGGCTGCCGATTGGTCAATTTGATGAGGAGACGATGCAAAAACTTGGTTTTTGACGTTCAATTTATTTTTTAGAATTTTCAAGAATATTCAAATAACGCAAAAATACTCCCCATGCCATTATCACGCTAATAATAAAGCCGACTTTCCCATCTAAAAAACCCAGTTTTAAGATGTAATGTTTGAAAAAACGAAAGGCAGGTTTTACCCACAAATGATAAAGGGTCACACGAGGCGTTTTTTCCGAATAATCCAATGCAGAAAGTCGCGCATAACGCCGCATTTTCTCCAAAAAATGCGCCATATCTTTGTAAGTATTATGAATTAATTTGCTTTGCAAACGTCCGATTTTCCCCTCAGTTTCAATTTCTTCATGGACGGCTTTATTATCGTATCGGCAATCATTTCGACGAAAAAGACGTATCACTGCGTCATTTTGCCAACCGCTATACCTCACTCGTTTTTCCATAAAATAATTTTCCCGACCAATCCAAAACGCTACTTCTTTCGGTTGATTTTCAATGATTTGCAAAATCTCTTCGCGCAATCGTGGAGTCACGCGCTCGTCGGCATCTAAGAGCAAAATCCATTCGTGACTAGCTTGTGGTATCGCCCAATTTTTCTGATTGGCAGGTGTCGTATATTCTCTTTGTAAAATAAAATCGGTGTATTCTCGTGCTATCTCCAAAGTCTCGTCCGTGCTAAATGAATCCACTATCATTATCTCCTCTGCCCACTTGATAGATTCGAGTAGGTCGCGCATGTTGTGCGCTTCATTGTAGCAAGTGATGATGATAGTTAGGTTCATAGAGTACACTTCATTCGTAGGGACAAGGCATACTTTGTCCCTATGAATGAGAAATTGCCGCGACTCCGGGCAGTGTTTTTCCTTCCAATAATTCGAGCATCGCACCGCCGCCGGTAGAAACGTAACTCACCTCATCTGCCAAGCCCATTTGATTGACTGCTGCCACCGAATCGCCGCCACCCACAAGCGAAAATGCACCATTTTTGGTCGCTTCCGCACAGGCTTGGGCAATGGCTTTTGTGCCTTCGGCAAATGCAGCCATTTCAAATACGCCCATCGGACCATTCCACAAGATAGTTTTTGAATTTTTGATGACTTGGCAAAACTCCGCTATTGCCTCCGGTCCGATGTCCAAACCCATCCATTCGCCTTCGATTTCGGTGCTGCTTAGGGTCTTGGTATTGGCATCTGCTTTGAAGGCATCGGCTACGATGGAGTCTTTGGGCAGATATAATTTTGTACCATCGGCTTCGGCTTTTTTGAGGAGTTTTTTGGCGAGGTCTATTTTCTCTTCTTCTACCAGCGATTTGCCCGTAGTTCCACCTTGTGCGCGGGCAAAAGTATATGCCATACCGCCGCCAATCAACACATTATCAGCGAGTTCGATGAGTTTTTCTAATAATAAAATTTTGTCTGACACCTTTGCGCCACCTACGATTGCTGTTAGCGGACGGGCAGGATTGTTGAGTACACGATTGGCATTTTTGAGTTCTTTTTCCATCAAAAAACCAAAACATTTATGGTCTTTGTCAAAGAAATCAGCCACTGTTGTAGTGGATACATGAGCGCGGTGTGCGCTACCAAAAGCATCGTTGACGTAGTAAGTGGCAAGAGAAGCAAGTCGTCGGGCAAGGTCTTTATCGCCCTTTTTTTCACCTTCTTCAAAACGGGTATTTTCAAGTAACAAAACCTCACCTGCTTTGAGTTCGAATGCCATTTGCATAGCAGTTTTACCGATGGTTTCGGGAGAAAATTGTACTGCCGTATCCAACAAATATGAAAGATGCGAAACAACATGTTGAAGCGTGAATTTTTCACGATTGATACTAGCGTCCGGCTTTAGTTTTTTCATTGGTCGCCCCAAATGCGACATGATGACGACTGCCCCGCCTTGACTGATAATGTGCTTGATGGTCGGCAATGCAGCACGGATGCGCGTATCGTCCGTAATTTCATATTTGTCATTCAAAGGGACATTGAAATCTACACGTAGCAATGTATTTTTATTTTTAAAATCTAAATTCATATATGATGTATTATTGTCTTGTTTTGGATTTTGGACAGAGGAAATTGGGTAATTTGGAAATTCGGTAATCCCGATAACTATCGGATTAGCGTCAGGTTTAGTATTTTTTAATAAATAAAAACTTGATAATCAGTAATTTGTAATTATAATGACTAAATAATTTCTTTTATTATTTTGTAAAATAATCCAAATATTAATTTTTTTCTCGTGGACAATTTTTTGATAATGATTTTTTTAGATAAAATTTATAATTCAAAAAAAAAGAGAAAAATCATTACAAATAACTGCTAATCAAATTAATACAATTTAAAAATAA
>CALCMV010000355.1 GCA_937967535.1 uncultured Saprospiraceae bacterium | reverse complement strand
ATTAATATTTGGATTATTTTACAAAATAATAAAAGAAATTATTTAGTCATTATAATTACAAATTACTGATTATCAATTACTTATTTATTAAAAAATACTAAACCTCATACTACTATACATGATGAGAACCTTGCCACAAAGTCACAAAGACACAAAGGGTAAATCGCTGATAATTAAGTAAATATAATTTTTAAAATTCTTTGTGTCTTTGTGCCTTCGTGGCGATGTATAGTAGTATGACTAAACCTGACGCTAATCCGATAATTATCGGGACAAAATTTGGCGAAGACATTGGAGAGAGTAGACGAATTTTATTACTTATCTTCGGGACAATTACCAATCACTATTCACTAAAACTATGCGAATCATTTACCTTTCTTTAGTCCTTTTATTCACCGCCTGCGTCAGCACAAATCTTACTAGGACGACCAAGCCCACGCCTGACCTCCGCACAGCCCACGAACGCAATCCGAATACCACCGCCACCTATTATGAAGCGATTGATTTTTATAAAAAATTAGCCGATACTTATGCGGAAATTAAATTGGTCGAATACGGTAAAACAGACATCGGGAAGCCTTTGCATTTAGTCATTTTTTCTGCGGATGCTATTTTTGATGCGGCTTCTTTGCGACAAAAAAATAAACGTATTATCTTGATTAACAATGGTATACATCCGGGAGAACCTTGCGGTGTGGATGCTTCGATGATGCTCTTGCGGGATTATGCAAAGGACAAGAAATTGCCGGAAAATATCGTCTTGGCAGTCATTCCGGTGTACAATATCGGTGGTGCCCTCAATCGCAATGCACACACCCGTACCAATCAAGACGGACCGGAAAGTTATGGTTTTAGAGGGAATGCCCGCAACCTCGACCTCAACCGCGATTTTGTGAAAGCCGACTCGCGGAATGCACAGGCTTTTACGCAGATTTATCATGAATGGCAACCCGATATTTTTATTGATAATCACACCTCCAATGGCGCAGATTATCAATATACGATGACGATGATTGCCACCCAACACAACAAACTCGAATCTACACTCGGCGCATATCTCAATGACGACCTGATGCCGCGCCTCTATGCCGATATGAAGGCACGAAATTGGGAAATGACCCCCTACGTATATGCCCGCACAACACCCGACGAAGGTATTATCGCCTTCTTGGATTTGCCGCGTTATTCGTCGGGATATACTACGCTGTTCAATACGATTGGTTTTATCCCCGAAACGCATATGCTCAAACCTTTTGCAGACCGCGTGGCGAGTACCCGCGCCTTTATGGAATCGGTGATTGATGCAGTAGAAAAAGACAGTGAAAAAATCGCCAAATTGCGCCGCCGCGCCAACGAAAATGTCCGCACACAAAACACTTTTGATATTAATTGGGAATTGGATGAGGAGCGCGTCGAAATGCTCAATTTTAAGGGCTACGAAGCAAAGCAAAAAGCAAGTGAAGTAAGTGGATTGGACCGCTTATATTACGACTACAATGCGCCTTTTGAAAAAGAAATCCCCTTTTTAAATAACTATAAATCAAGTCTTTCCATAGAAAAACCTTATGCCTATATCATCCCGCAGGCATGGCGCGAGGTGATTGAGCGATTGGAGTGGAACGGCGTAGAAATGAGCCAACTGACCGAAGATAAAAGCATCGAAGGCGAGGTATATTTTATCCGTGATTTTGATACACGCGATGCCTATGAAGGGCATTATTTACATTCAAATGTAGAGGTGGAAAAACGCTTGATGAAAATAGCTTTTTTTGAGGGAGATTATATCGTAAAAACCAATCAAATCACCAATCGCTACATCGTAGAAACGCTCGAACCGCAAGCTCCGGATTCGTGGTTTGCATGGAATTTTTTTGATGCTGTTTTAATGCAAAAAGAGTATTTTTCATCCTATATTTTTGAAGATGAAGCCGCCGAAATGCTTCGCAATAATCCCGAACTCAAAGCCGAATTGGATGAGCAAAAAAAATCCGATAAAAAATTTGCAGAAAGTGCTTACGCCCAACTAAATTTTATTTACAAAAAATCAAAACATTACGAACCTACACATCGGCGATACCCTGTCGTGCGGGTATTGAGTGCGAGCGAATTAGAGTAGTTTTTGTTAAATTAAATCATGAAAAGAAAAATAGACCATATCGTTTTTGCAGTGCCGAATTTGGAAGAGGCGATAGATGAATTCGAAAGGCAATCAACTGTACGTCCTGTCTTTGGCGGCTGCCATACGACGAAAGGCACAAAAAATGCACTTGTCAATCTCGGTAATGGCTGTTACTTAGAGATTTTGGCGATTGATGAAGAGAATGTTGACGTAAAACCGCCGCGTTGGATGGGCGTTGATTTAATAAAAACTCCACAGATAACAAGGTGGTCGTTGAAGTCAGAAGACTTAGAACAGGATAGCGAAATACTACAAAAATATCACCCGAAAATGGGCATCATTCAAGGCGGACAACGCAAGACAAGCACAGGCGATATGCTCACTTGGCAAATGATTCTCCCACTCGCCGCACCTGTCGTCGAACTCGTACCGTTTGTGACGGATTGGCAACATTCAGCCGTACATCCTACGCAAAATCTGCCGCAAGAATGTGAGTTAATTGGGCTGTCTTTTACCCATCCAAATCCTACTGCGATTGAGAAAGTATTTGATGAATTTGATATTGATATACGTATTGAGGAAGGGGAAAAAGCGATGATTCGGGCAGAGATTAAATCGCCGAATGGCGTGTTTGAAATGTAGCGCGACGCTTCCAGTTCGCGTTTCGCGTTCGCTTCGCGCGATACATACGCGAGGAACGGACTGGAAGTGCCGTTCTACGTCTACATAACCACAACAAAATCCCTTACCAACTGTTAGATAGTCAAATTATAATCACAATAAAAAGTCGGTAATTCACACTTATAAATGCAAACTATTTTTCGCAGAAAAATAAAAAAACTATGGACTATCGACCACTGACTATCGACTAATGAACAACAACTTGCGCCTTGTTTCCATTGCCGGATTTACGGTGTTGGCACTGATAAGCACCTACTTTCTTTTCCATCTGAAATTCACCTTTGATTTTGAGCAATTTTTCCCGACGGGCGACCCGGATTTGGAATTTTTCTTGGAATTTCGAGAGAAATTTGAACCCGACGACAACTTCATGCTCGTAGCTGTGCGCCGCGAACAGGGCATCTTCCAACAAGACTTTCTAAATGACTTCCACGCCTTCACGCTCGACTGCCGCGACCTCGAATCCGTCACTCGCGTCAGTTCGATTACGATGACCAAATTCCCTATCAAATTGCCCATTGGCGGTTTTACGGCGATTCCTGCCATTGACCGTAAAAATCCCGAAAATTATGCCCGCGACAGCCTACGCTTGGTGCAAGACGAGCGACTCAACGGACGACTCATTTCGAAAGACGGCAAAACCCTCGTTGCTCTACTCAAAACCGTCAATAAAATCGAACAAGAAGCCGCCGAAAAACTCATTGCCGACCTCAATACCCTTGTCACAAAATACGGCTTCGAGGAATACCATTATCTCGGCAGAGCCAATTTTCAAAAAGAAATCGTGCGGATGCAAAGGCGCGAAATACTCGTATCGGGTGTCGTGTCGGTTACGCTGGTGATGATTATCATGTTTTTGATATATCGGCGGGCTTGGACGATATTTATTGCCATGATTTCCATTGCATTAGGAATGTTGATATTCATGGGAGTGCTGGGGGCTACGGGGCGCGAACTCAATGCGATGGCTGCCCTTTATCCCGTCCTGATGATTATTGTGGGGACTTCGGATGTGATTCATATTATGACAAAATATATGGATGAACTCGCGCTCGGCAAGTCGCGCGATGAGGCGATTGGCATCACATTTCGGGAGATTGGTTTGGCGACTTTATTTACTTCAGTGACAACGGCAATTGGCTTCGCTACGCTGATGACGAGCCGCATTGCACCGATTAAAGGCTTCGGATTAAATGCGGCTATCGGCGTGATGATTGCCTACATAACGGTCTTATTATTTACGACTGCCGTACTATCATATTTTGATTTAGATAAATTAATTTCTACGAAAAATACCCGCTTCAAATGGACGAAGTGGATGGACAATTTTTATTTATTTACCAAAAGAAATCCGCGTAAAATTGCATGGGGAGGCGCGGCGTTTTTGGGTTTGTGTTTCTTGGGTATTTCGCTCATCACCACGAATTACAGACTAACCTCCAATATGCCGATGGGCGAAAAAATCACCGAAGATTTTAAGTTTTTTGAACGCGAGTTTAGCGGTTTTCGTCCTTTTGAGATAGCGGTGACGGTGAAAAATGATAGCTTGGAAGTCAATGATTATCAAGTCGTTAGAGAAATTGATAAAATCGAACAACATCTGCGTACACATCCCGCGATACAGTCGCCTACGTCTATCACGACGATTTACAAAAGCCTCAATCAAGCCTCCAAAGGCAATCGCCGCGAACACTACCGGATGCCCGACACCGAAGCCCGTTTCAATAGCTACCGACGCATGGCAGAACGCTTTCCGGCTTCCGCAAATGTACTGGTCAGTAAAGACCAAAAACACACCCGCATCGCAGGTAGCGTACTCGACATCGGCGCAGACAAAATACGGGCTATCAAGGACAGCGTGGATTACTTCATTTCTACGGAAATAGACACCACACTCCTCGCTTGTACACAGACGGGTACGGGCGTTATCATAGATAAAAATTCGCAATACGTCCGCAACTCCATCATCAATGGTCTCGGCATGGCGGTACTCATCGTGAGCTTGCTGATGGCACTGCTGTTTCAGAACCTGCGAATGGTGATTATCTCCTTGATTCCCAATGTATTGCCCTTGCTGCTGGCGGGTGCGATACTCGGCTATCTGGGCATCGAACTCGAAGCGGGCATCTCGATTGTTTTTGCCGTAGTATTCGGGATTGCGGTAGATGATACGATACATTTTTTGAGCAAATACCGCATCAGTCGCGCCAAAGGCATGGACATGGAAGCCGCCCTCCGCGTGACCTTCACCGAGACGGGCAAGGCGATTTGTCTGACCACCGTGATTCTGTTTTTTGGCTTTATG
>CALCMV010000354.1 GCA_937967535.1 uncultured Saprospiraceae bacterium | reverse complement strand
GCCCCAACTAACAAAGTCATAGGTTCAAGGTTCACTTCAATATTTTTGAGCGAGCGAAAATTGGAAACTCTTACTTTGTCTATCAGAATGTTCATAGTACAAATTTTGTATTTCCGTAAAAATACTTATTTTGAAATGAATATGCTATTTTGTTTAAAGTTTTCAATAGATTTTACAATATTTTAAATGTGAAATTACCAACAAAGGAATGATTTTTGCCAACAAAAGCACTTTCAATTCGTTTTAATTTCATTAAAAATAATATCAAAATTATGACAAAATATCTGATTCCTATCTGTTGCGTATTTGCGTTGATGGCTGCCTGCGATTTGGAACGCGACATTGACATCAATCTCCCCGCATACACTAGCGAAATCGTAGTAGAGAGTTATATCGAACCCGGTCAGCCGCTACGCGCATTGCTTACGGAGAGTTTGAGCTATACCGATTTGCCTTCTCCCCGCCCTTTGGATGAAAATATTCCTGTGACGGTATCGGCTGATGGTCAGGTACTTACCTTGCCACTTTCGGATTTGGCGCAGATTCTTATAATGGATGATGATACACTGGCAATGCAGCAATTTGAAGCCTTAAAAGGTGCCATCGAATTACTCGGACTCATCAGCGACGCAACGGTTACGATTAGTCATAATGGCACCACACATACGCTCGAAGAGGGTATTTATTTTGATTTTGATAATGGAAAAATCTATAATTATGGCAATCCCTTTATCGCTCCGGCAGATTACGATAATGACTTTTCAATAGAAATTAATTCGCGTGACCGCATCGCAAGTGCAAGCGCACGTTTACTGTTTCCGATTACCTTTGATAGCTTGCGTTATGCTACGAATGTAGATACGCTGTCATCTATACAGGCTTGGTTTACAGACGATATTAGCATGGAAAATCATTACCGTTTTCTATTGCATGGTAAAAGTATACAAGATACGCTGTATCAAGACGGTACGTTCAATGACCGCTTTTTCAATGGTGATGCGATTCCCTTGGGTTCCGACTTTAGTTTTGAGATAGGCGATACGGCGATTGTTTCACTTTATCACATCGAAGAATCGTATCACGACTTTGTAGAGACATTCGAGGAAGCCTTCTTTGCCAATGGCAATCCCTTTGCACAACCCGCACAAATCCTGACGAATGTAGATGGTGGACTTGGTATTTTTGCAAGCTTGTCGCTGACGCGGGATACGTTGATTATTGAGTGATAAAAAATGAGTAGATGAATAAATGATAAAATGAGTAAATGTTTTCCTCTTCTAAAGCTTTACATTGATTTATTAGAACATTATTACATTCAAAATTTACTCATTTACTCATTTTTTGCCAAAGACGCACAAGAGTTAAGAATGTAGATACTAAGTAAAGTTTAAGTTTAAGAACAAGTTTAAACTCAAATTTAAATTTAAGCCTCCTTCGGAGAGATAACCAACATTGCAAATTTATTGACAACATGTTGGTTTCAAAAAATTCCTAAGTGCCTAACATTGCATATGTGCGGGTAATACCGTATTTTCACAAAAAATACAGTCATGAAAGTTATTAATTTTGAAACAACGGCAGATAAATTTCTGATTAGTATTGATAAAAATGCGATGAAGAAGGAATCAGTGATGCGGGTTATCAAGCGACTTCGACAGGAGTATCTGGCGGAAGAATCAAATATACAACCTATAATTCAGCAAGAATATAAGGAGGAAAATGTTGAGATTTATTTTAGTATAACTAGCGTATATGGCATTATTATCCAAATTGGTGCAGATACATTGGAAGGTAAATCTAAAATAAAAGTTGACGGTTTGGACTATTTTATTTACATCACAAAAGAACAAGATAATGAGATAAGTAAGTATTACCGAAATTCTGAAAAGATGATTCGGTTTAAAATTAAGCAAAAAAAAATATTGAC
The DNA here is from genome assembly GCA_937967535.1 of uncultured Saprospiraceae bacterium. Lineage (GTDB taxonomy): Bacteria > Bacteroidota > Bacteroidia > Chitinophagales > Saprospiraceae > JAHDEO01. The sequence goes on along the minus strand of CALCMV010000354.1, from coordinate 2,183 downwards.
ATCCGGGGAAATTATTAGTGCAGAATTGATAAATTTTTCAGTTCCTAAAAATGGTAATTTTATTGATGCGCTGTCAGCTCTCCCTCCTGATACATTTTCTTCTTTTTCCGAATAAAAACTAAATTGAAACCAAACATGAACACCGTACCACTCAAAAACTGGCGTAATATCATGTTGGATACGTCAGTAATTATCAAGTTATTTCATGCTTTAGGCAATACAAAGGACGACGAACCCAAATTCGTCTTGGATTTACTTCGGTATCTATCAAGCAACAAAGCAGCTATATCCGAATCACAAGACAGATTTTTTTATATTTCAGCCATAACTATATCGGAAATCTGGTCAAAATCTACCTTACAAACTCACAGAGAAAGAATAATGGAGGCTATAAATCACCGGAACATATTATTTGTAAGCTACGACGAAGAAATTGCACAACATATCAATGATAAATATCACAGCATTTTAAGCAATAAAAAGTTGAATAAATTTGCAGAAGAAATATCATTCGGTAACGACCTCAAGATGGCTCGTGAATGGATTTTGAAAGATGTAATGATAATTGGCACAAGCGATTACATGAAGTGTGATGTTCTTTTGACCAACGATAAGAACACCTTGATGCCAATGGCAGATAAATTGGGTGTTTTCTCCGCTTTATGCCACCCTGATTATTTTGAATTTAATGCTGACAGGACGGAATTTTCTTCGTATAAAAAGCCCGGATAAAATAGTTTTTATTTCATGAAATTTGGAAAACTGCCCAACATCAACCAAGTAGATTTCACCCTTCCGCCTGATGCGAGAGGTACAGAGGCAGTATTGGCAAAACTTCCACCAAACAAGCCTCAACTCTACGTCGGCTGTACCGGATGGGGCATGAAAGAATGGGTCGGCACCCTCTACCCACCCAAGACCAAAGCCAAAGACTTCCTGCATCACTACGCCCGACAATTTGGCACTATCGAACTCAATACCACCCACTACCGCATCCCTGCCCCCGAAACCGTCATCAAGTGGCGCGATACCGTCCCTGCCGATTTTCGTTTTTGTCCGAAAATACCGCAGTCAATTAGTCATAGCCGCGATATGGGTTTGAGTGGGGAAAATACGTTGCGATTTTGTGAAAATATTAGTTTGTTGGAGGAAAAATTGGGTTGTTGCTTTGTGCAATTGCCGCCATATTTTGGTTTTGATAAATTGAGTTTGTTGACGCGATTTTTGGAGAAATTTCCACGCACAATACCGCTTGCGGTGGAGTTGCGACATGAATCTTGGTTTAGCTCTCCGGCGAATACAGAAGCAGCATTTGAAGTGATGCAAAACCTCAACATCAGTCCCGTCATCACCGATGTAGCAGGGCGACGCGATGTACTACACCAAAGTCTTACCAATCATACCGTTCTCATTCGATGGGTGGGAAATGCCTTACATTCAACGGATTATGAGCGTATAGATGCGTGGGTAGCGCGACTGAAAACGTGGTTTGAGGCAGGACTTCAACAAGTATTTTTCTTTCCGCATGAACCTGATAATTTGCTCGCGCCCGATATTGCCGCTTATTTTATCCAAAAAATAAATGAACATATCGGACTTGGTATTCATGTGCCTACATTGGATGGACGAACACAAGAAGCATCATCAGGACAAATGAGTTTGTTCTAACGTAAAGCGATTTTGTAAATCGCTCTGCGTATCTTGTGACGATTTACAAAATCGTTTTACGTCACCAAAATATAACTTTTCAATTGCCGTTAATATTAAAAAAAGAAATTGCCAACCAAACGCATATTGCCTTATGGAATATCGTGGAGGACGAGCATTTTTTTACAGAAAAAATGACCTTGACCGAAATGGAAAGCGAGCGTTTGGGACAAATCAAAGGCGGACGACGATTGGAGTGGTTGGCAGGACGCTGGTTGGTGCATGAGATGAGTGGTGCGACTCAACGTTTGATATGTGCAGCCGATAAATACGGTAAACCACACTTGGTCAATTCGCCTTTGGAGATGTCTTTGAGTCATTCCAATGAAGTTGCGGCAGCGATTCTCGCGCCTCAATCAGTGGGAATTGATGTACAGAAATTAGTCGCTAAAATAGAGCGCATTGCACACAAGTACATGCGCGAACCGGAGTCAGCAAGTCTCGACAAACACCGCATCGAACACCTTCACATTTAC
>CALCMV010000353.1 GCA_937967535.1 uncultured Saprospiraceae bacterium | reverse complement strand
TTTCTGCCTGATAACCAATATCTTATGAACTTGACTTCACATCAAATCAGTTGCTTATCCCGATAAACGCCTTCTTTGATGCCTCGTCAAAACCATAAGCTATTGATTATCAGTTTGAAAAAATTTAAACATGCTCTAAAGATATTTTACTTCCAATTGGTATTGAGGAACATGAAATAGATAGTACGTGGTTGGGAGTAATGGAGAGTTTTGGCGAACGTAGGGGAATGATTGCACACAACACAATAGGAGTTCAAACTCAAATTGATTTGGTCACAGAAAGAAATAACATCAATCAAAATATTCTTCCTGAAATTCAACGGTTAGATGAATTATTGAAAAAGATAACTTGATACACAACTCATGTCAATAGTACTTCGGTCAATAGTACAAGTTGCTCATCCGTATAGCCTTCCAATGTACGCTTCCAATACGACCATTCTTCTTCAAATTGTTGGCATAATTTATCTGCTTTCATAGTAATGCGATTTTTTATTGGGAAATCTAAAAACGGTACAAAATCAGCGTTAAAATTTACTTTCAATTTTTTTGTATCTTTGACTCAACAAAAATACAATTATCCAAAAAACCGTTATGATTTACAATAGTTTAGAGCATGTTTTCATTATTAAATAGAAGAAAAAACATACAGCCACGCGGTTTCAATTACAAACCACGTTCTTACGATGAGGACAAAGAGGAACTCCGCGAGCGCATCCGTAGGCACAAGGAAGCCAATGAAGGCGACAAAGATGCCGTCAAATCGCGCATCTCTCAGAGCTTCCGCGAAAGAAGACACGGCAAACGCAGCCGCGCCTACAAAAGTGCTGCCCTGCGTTCCAATATTATCCTCATTGCCGTCATTATTGGCTTATGTTTTTTCTTATACGTTTTCTTACAAAATTATTTGCCAACACTCGTCGAAAGTTGGTTTAACTGAAACTAATGAGTGAATTAATTTTTGATTGAGTGATTTTAGATTTCTGATTAAGATGAAACAGTTCTCATTTTAAATCAAAAATCACCAAATCAAAAATCTAAAATGATTCATTCATTCAAAACATTTTAGCATTTTAGCATTGTCGCATTACTATGGCAGACATCATACAGTTGTTGCCCGATTCGATTGCGAATCAGATAGCCGCCGGGGAGGTCATTCAGCGTCCGGCATCGGTGGTCAAGGAGTTGATGGAAAATTCCATTGATGCGGGGAGTACGAGCATCAAACTCGTCGTAAAAGATGCAGGCAAAACACTCATACAAGTCATTGATAACGGTAGCGGCATGTCCGAAACCGACGCGCGGATGGCATTCGAGCGACACGCCACTTCCAAAATCCGCGAAACGAGCGACCTTTTTGCGATTCGCACGATGGGCTTTCGGGGCGAGGCAATGGCATCTATCGCCGCTATCGCCCAAGTAGAAATGCGGACACGACAAGCCAAAAACGAACTCGGAACCCGCATCACCATAGAAGCCTCCGAAATCAAAACCCACGAAGCCTGCCAATGCGTAGTCGGCACTACCACTTCCGTAAAAAATCTCTTTTTCAACGTTCCTGTGCGCCGCAACTTCCTGAAAAGCAATACCGTAGAGATGCGTTATATTATTGATGAATTTCAACGTATTGCACTCGCACATTCAGATGTTTTTTTCTCCTTACATCATAATGGCAAAGAAGTATTGCATTTGCCATCCGGCAATTTGCGACAACGTGTAGTCGGTATTTTAGGAAAAAAATATAATCAAAAACTTGTTCCGATTGACGAGGAAACGGACGTGGTACGCATCATCGGCTATGTAGGCAAACCCGAATTTGCCCGTAAAAAACGCAGCGACCAATATTTTTTCGTCAATACAAGATTCATCAAAAGCGGCTATTTGCACCACGCCGTCATAGGCGCATTTGAGGAATTATTGCCCAAAGGAACGCATCCCTTGTATGTAATTTTTATTGAAATTGACCCTTCAAAAATTGATATTAATGTACACCCGACCAAGCAGGAAATTAAATTTGACGATGAGCGATTGATTTATAATTATCTAAGGGTAGCGGTGCGTCATGCACTCGGTCAATACAATGTATCGCCCGTTCTGGATTTTGACCAAGAAACCTTTATGACCCGCCAAGTACAAATGGAAGCCCAACAACAAAAAGCCGCCGGTCAATCGGGCGAAAGCTCAAAAATCGGCGATTTTGCCGGAGGCAATATGACCTCACCCCGCGAAAAATCCAACCTTAAAAACTGGCAAAAACTTTATGAGGGCATCGAAGCCTTCGACCCGCCCACATCCGACAGCGACAACGACGAAACCGAAGCCGTCACGATAGAAAGCAGCCTCGAAATGGACGATTCCGACGGCACATTTTCCAAACTCACCAAACAACCTTATCAGGTACATCAACGTTATATCATCAGTTCGATAAAGTCGGGCTTCATGCTCATTGACCAACAAGCAGCGCATGAGCGCATTTTGTACGAAAAATACCTGTACACACTCAATCAAAACACGAATACGACCCAACAGCAATTATTTGCCAAAACGATGAATCTTTCGATAGCAGATGCCATGATTTTGAAAGAAATATTGCCGCAGGTCAACCAACTCGGTTTTGATGTACAAGAGTTTGGCAAAGAGACATTTGTAATACATGGCGCACCACCCGAAATCAAAAGCGGTGAAGAAGAACAAAGCATCGAAATCCTGATAGAGCAGTATCGCGAAAACGTAGATTTAAAACTAGATATTCGGGAAAATGTAGCACGCTCAATGGCACGCAGCGCAAGCATCAAACACGGACAATCGCTCACGCCACTCGAAATGCAAAGCATCATTGATGAGTTATTTGCCTGTGAAATTCCTTACCAATCGCCGCGTGGTACCAACTGTTTTATTACATTTGATTTGGAGGAATTGGCAAAACAGTTTTAGAACAACCGAACAACCGTAGCGTAATGCGTCTCGCTTGCGCCTCTGTAGAACAGCAACACTCTTCTACAATCACATTAAAGTTATCTGGTTGATAATATTTTTTATAAAAAGGATGAGTAGTAAACAAATATGCAATGAATGTGGAAGGTCTGTTAAATTTGGTTCAGGATTATTTGTGAATCGCGTTAGTGATTTTAATGACTTTAAGACCAAAATAGAAATGAATAAACCATTTCCTAATGGTGACTACATTTGTTATGATTGTGAAGAACAAATAAACATAAGCAACAAAGTGCCTAAAAAGCAGTAATCGCAAATGATTTTAAATTTCGAATTCAAAGCAAAAGCAAAAAATCTCGCCGAAGCAGAAGCCAAACTACAAACGCTCAATCCGCGATTTGTAGGAGAAGACCACCAAATTGATACTTACTTTAAGGTAGAAAAAGGGCGACTCAAATTGCGCGAGGGTAATATCGAAAACGCCTTAATTTTTTACGAAAGAGAAAACATTGCCAATGCAAAAACCTCGAATATTTTGTTGTACAAACATTCACCCGACACCGCATTGAAAGCAATTTTAAGCACCACATTAGGCGTGAAAATTGTAGTAGAAAAATTGCGTAGGATTTATTTTTTGGAAAATGTCAAATTCCATTTTGATACCATTGAAGCACTGGGAACATTCATCGAAGTAGAAGCCATTGACAAAACAGGCAACATTGGTAAAGAAAAACTACAGGCACAATGCCGCGAATATGCCGCATTTTTCAATATACATGAAACAGACTATGTCGCACACTCGTATAGTGACCTGTTAATGCTGCAATGATGAAATGCTACAATGAATAATTTTGAATGAGTGAATTTTGAATGAGGGAATGAATTATTTTTAACTGTAAAAAAGCAATTCTTACATCAATCAAAAATCACAAAATCACAAATCAATCAATTCATTCAATTTGATTTCCTACTTTTGTGCAAAAATTTACGATAGCTAATAATCATATTCACACCCCAACTATAAACTATGAACTATCAACTATCAAGCTAATTAATGAAAATTTCCAACGAAGTACGGGTAGCCCTTTTGGCACTTGTCGCCATATTTGTTTTTGTGTATGGGTTCAATTTCCTCAAAGGAAAAGACCTCTTTAAGCGCACCGGTACATATTATATTGTTTACGAACAAGTAGACGGGCTTGCCCCGCCTGCACCTGTCACCGTCAATGGCGTACAAGTCGGTTCAGTCTTGGATGTACAGTTGCTCGACGACTTGGACATTCGGGTAGAACTAAGCCTCGACCGCGACCTGAAACTGCCGAAAAATACCATTGCCGACATTCACACCATGTCACCACTTGGAGATAAGGGAGTACGCTTGCTAATTGACAGGCTTTGTACGAGCAATTGCGTCCAGTCCGGCGATACGCTGAATGGCAAACTGACGAACTTTGTTACCTCATTTACAGGTGATATGTCAACCACCATGAACGAAGGAAAAGAAGCCGTTTCTTCAGCAATTTCGGCAGCTTTGGATTCTCTGAATGTCAAGTTTTCGGACGAAGGAGAAGCACTTGGCGAGAGTTTCAGCGACCTGCAAAGCATCCTCAAAAACCTCAATCGCAGCACCCGCAAACTCGACAAATTGCTCGATGGTTCTACCGACAATATTGCCGGCATCATGTCCAACCTCGAAGCTGCTACCTCCAACCTCAAATCCACCAAAGACCAACTCGACCGCGTACTCGCAAGCGCGGAAACCTTCACTTCCGACCTTGGCGAACTCGACCTCAAAAATAAATTAGATAAAACCGTTGATGGTATAGATGGCGCACTCGACGGCACTGTTTCCAAAGTCAAAAGCACCCTCGACAAAGCCGACAAAGCCATCTCAGGCGTAGATGAAATACTCGCAAAAGTCAAAGACGGCGGTGGGTCTATCTCCCAACTTCTGAGCGACGAAGCCGCACTATACAACAATATCAACGAAGCGACCCGCGACATGCAGCTACTCATGCAAGATATTCGCCTGAATCCCAAGCGTTATGTTCGTCTATTTAAAGCTAAATCACCCGAATACACTAAACCGGAAGACGACCCGGGACGACAGTAAATATTTGAATAGCTATAGAAAATTCATGAATTTTCTATAGCTATTCGATGCCTTTTTTTTGTATAAGGCAATCCGAAAAAAATAACTGGTCAAAAAGTGTTATCTATGCAAGATGAAAGTTAACAAAACTAATTACCCTATTTTATTGCCGGGTTTACGTATTTGGACTTTGGACATTTTGGAAATTAGGTAACTGGGAAATTCGGGTTTAAATCATAAGTAATTGATTATCAGTTATTTAATTTTTATTAAGGTAAAAAATATTCAATTAATTAAATTTTATAGTTATTTGATAAAAAACAATTTACCTAATACCAAATTTCCTAATTCCCCAATGTCCAAAGTCCAGT
>CALCMV010000352.1 GCA_937967535.1 uncultured Saprospiraceae bacterium | reverse complement strand
AGTTGCAATTTTGTATTTTATTCATAATCAAAAAGTTAGATGTTTTGTGCGGCATTGGTTTTCTATCGTTCGGAAGATGCTGAAATAAATTCAGCAAGACAGTTGATTTTTGATTTTTTAACTCATGTATAGTAGTATGATCAATGTTTTATGTTTTTTCGTAAAGCTCTGATTTTTAAGACTTGGTGATGCCTGACACTTTGAAAGTGTCCGTCATCTTAGGCAAAGTTAAACGGATAGTCGAAAAATTAGGTAAAACACTCATAATCAAAAATTTATATTGTTTTTATTCTACTAAATAAATAACAAATTATTTCAAATGAAAAAACAACTCATTTCCTCCGGCACAAAATGGGAAGACATTGTGGGTTACTCGCGTGCAGTGCGTATAGGCAATATCATCGAAGTAGCCGGCACCACTGCGATGGATGGCGACCAACTCATCGGCAAAGACGATATGTATGCCCAATCCAAATTTATTTTTGAGAAAATAGAAAAAGCCTTACAAGAAGCGGGCGCGAGTATGAGGGATGTGATACGCACCCGCATGTATGTGACCGACATCAGCCGTTGGGAAGAAGTCGGGCGGGCGCATGGTGAGTTTTTTCGCGACATCAAACCCGCCTCTACTATGGTCAAAATCAGTGGCTTGGTCAATCCTGATATGTTGGTCGAGATTGAAGTAACGGCGATTGTTGCCTAACCGGACTTTGGAAATTAGGTAACTGGGGAACTGGGTAATTAGACTAACAAAGACGTAATTCCTTATTTATCAGTAAAATAAAAATCGTAATAAAAGTAATTTAAAATAAAACATAAATCAGTTTAAGTTATTGATAATGAAGGATTTACCTAGTTACCCAGTTTCCAAATTCCCCAAAGTCCAGTAAACTTAGGATTTTCAATATATGACTACATTCATCACCCGCGATTTGACTCCTGATAGTGATTTTCTCTATTTGCTTTCCGAAAAAGGCTGGCAGGTAGAGGGTTTTTCTCTACTCGAATTTGAAGGTGTACCATTCACTTGTCCGCGTGTGGATTGGATTTTTTTTTATAGTAAAAATGGAATGAAGTTCTTTTTTGAATATTTGAAATGGAATGAAGGGAGATGGCAGATGTTTTTGAAAGGTCAGGCATCTGATATGCCCAAATTAGCGGTAATGAGCAAAGCAAGTGTCGGGTATTTGTTGGAATATGGTGTAAAAGCAGATTTCATTGGTACGGGCAATGCAGACACCACCGCCCCCGATTTTCTGCGAATGGCAAAGGGGCAGTCTGTGCTATTTCCCCACGCAAAAAATTCACGTCATTCGATTAGAAAAATAATTGAAAATGAGATAATTGCGATAGATATAGTTGTTTATGAGAATAAAAAAATAAGAGATTTTCCGCAAAGCGATGCAATGGTTTTAGTTTTTACTTCTCCGATGAATGTGGAAGCCTATTTTGAAAAATATTCATTAAAACAAAAACAAAAATTGCTAGCTATCGGACATACGACAGCTAGCAAATTGAGGGAGTTTGGATTTGATACATTTAAAATTGCCACCGAACCCAACGAAACAGCACTTGCCCAAGCGGTTATTTCTATTATTGAATAATCAATTTCCCACCTTTTCTTTGTCCGTTTTCAAAATTTATTTCATAAAAATAAATACCTGCGGAAAGATTGCCGCGTTCTATAAGTAGTTGATTGTCTGTACTTTTATAAGTGCCTTGTAAGCGTCCATCGCTAGAGTAGACTTGTACGGATTCGACTTGCAAATCGCTTTCGATACTAAGTGTACTTGTTGTCTTCATTGGATTGGGATGTAGGGTGATAGTAGCTTCAATTTTATCAACTTCCTGCGCCGAAGTAATCACATCATATACATTAGCGACGATGTCGGAGGAGGTTTGCAGAGAGATTATATTGGGGCAGGGATGCGGCACATCCGGCACCCAAACCACTGTATAGCTGATAAGGTCAGATTCGCCCGGAACTAATGTACCCGGTCCGGTGGACATGATGAAGCGGCGGTCGTCAGGGTCATGGTCTTCACTACATTCCGACCAAGCCTCCGGCGAGGTATCTGCCGGATTGGAAGGATACATATAAGGCGTGGAAAATGTTCCCTGCTGATACCCGTTACCACCATGTTGTACGGGCGAACCATCGGGCCAAATCCCTCGCATAAAATCGTAAAAATCATCTTCTCCTTGCGGGTTGCCATTGCCGTAGGGATATCCATTGTTGAAATTGTTATTATAGCTTACAAAACCACTCATGCCCTGCGAATTGCCCGCATCATCATTCGCACCATCCAAGATACGAAAGCAGATAGTTGGCACCTCGTCGCCATAGCCATTCACACCTTGACAATCAGGGTCGGTGGCTTCGCCATTATAAGCATAAGCCATATTTCGGAGGGTATCACAACCCACATAATCATCACTCCAACAACCCAAATCTACATCCACAAACAGACCAACGTACAAATCATGTATCGTAGTCGCGCTTTTATTTGTAATGGCGTATTCGTAAAAAGTCGTATTATTCAGGTTGCCGCTTGGAATGGAATTGAAGGCATAAGCCATCGCCGCTACTTCTATGCCGAGTGGGTCGCCGCCTGTTTCGCTGTGTACGTTGCCGATGTCATTGAATATCCACCAGATGGCTTGGTCGCCTTTGATTTGGGGATAATCACCTGCGCTGGCTTGATAGATGCCATCGCCATTTACATCCACAAAAGGGGCGAGTGGTCGGTCAGGCAAATTAACGCCGGGTAGGGAACTAAAATTAGGATTATTGCGCCCGGGCCAAGTCAATATGTTATCGGGAATGGTGTTGTCTATTTGTCCATTGTCTTGAAAATCAGTGATATGCGCCTCGATTTCTGATAGATTAACCTTCCAATGTCTATCCCATAAGGCACATTCAAAGGCATCTGTTTGTACTTGTTCGTCGATGGGTCCTGCCCAAAAATCATTGCCGGTTTGTCGGTAAGTTTGTGCGGCGAGTTTGAGATTTCCGTCGGCATCAAAACCGCCTATCCAAAGCCCCGCAGCAAAAATGGAAGAAACTTCCTTTTCACCGGGTGCTACATTGGGTACGATATATTTACCATTCGCCAAATCCCACCACATATCACCACCGCCAAGTATGCGGGCGCGTACATTATTGATATTCAAATCAACTTGGGCAGTTGATGGGGTACAATCTGTGTTGGAAGATTGGGCATTGAGGGTAAAAGTTGTCATCAGGAGTAAGATAAAAATGTTGATGTGTTTCATAATTAAATGATTTTAAGTACTTGCGTTCTTTGTTCGTCGTACTTGGTTCTATGTTGATTTTACGCTGACAATTTTTGCAAAAGGATTCCTGCCCTGCATCCAAATTTATAAGGTTTTTGGAAATATTATAAGTTTTACATTGACAATCAAATATTTAAACTTTATTATTTTTTTTAAGTTTAAAACTAATTTTCTTTCTTTTTGCAAAAAATGATGGCAGCTTTCGTAAGAAATCAACGAAAAATGAAGTACTAAAACAACGAACTTGAGTAGTTATAATTATTTTATAATTAATAAAAATTAAAATTAATCAAAAATCATTTGTAAAAAAAGGAAGAAAAAAGGCGAGTTGTCGGAGGGAAAAATGAATATATGGGTAAATTTTAAAACATGTTCTAAGTCAAATATTTTGGTATTTGAGCATTATCGTACTAGCCAAAAAAAAGAACCTCTGCCTATGCAGAGGTTCGAACAAAAAACAAAAAACAAACTATAAACCCACTATGAAAACCCAAATTTGTATGTAATCAATCTTCCACACTAAACCTTGTCTTTATCTCTATATCCTCCGTATTGATTACACATCCAATATGCAGGGAATCCAAAGTGTTCGACAGAATATTTTCGTGACTTTGTGACATGACTATCTAGCTAGGAAGTCAAAGATTTTTCATATTAAAAAAGAGTTTAACACGGAAAAGAAGCGATAAAAAACACTAAGCACTAAGCATTGAATAATCGCTACTTTTTGGGTAAGGTATTTTTGTATCAGACGAAGCTCATTTTGGATATTATAGCGAGCTACAAGCCGTCCTGTACTCAATTTGGGATGGCGAGAAATAGCTGAAGTATGAAGAAAAAAGGCAGGTTCAAAAAGTGGTGATTATTTGATATTTACGGCTTAAAACAGGCTTTCATCCTTTATTTTTGGGTTAAAGTAAAATTTTATATAAACAACACATGTACGCTAAAAGTAATATGTTTTCGTGACGCTAAACTAAAAAAACCTCGTCGGTATGACGAGGTTTTTTTTCGTATTTTTTGATAAAAAACCGATTTCTGACAGCAAGGCAGTCTGATTTCTGAAATCTTTTAATCCTTATTGCATCAAAATTTTGCCTGAAAATAGTTTTCCTGCTTCATTTTTGAGATGATAGACGTAGATTCCGGCGGGAAGATTCTCCCGTTCAATCGTAATTTGATTGTCGCGAATGTCACGAATCGCACGAATTTGATTCCCCAGTACATCATATAATATAAGGTCTACCGTACCCGTATCTTCCGGCAATTGGATAATTGCACTTTCGGTCATCGGGTTCGGATAGGCATCGAGGATGTCAATTTCGGCTTCGGGGTTTTCCACATCAGTCACTATACCATCAATATCGGTGAGGAACATCACTATCATCACCATCATCTCATCGTCCGATTCATCGCCCCAACAAACGACCTCATCCGTATTATTAATCCAAGAGGCTTCGTGCTTCAGACCATTTACAAAACTCATATTGACGGGCAGCAGATTATCAAAATACCTAAAAGGAATATGCCGATAATCAAAAAGCGGCGATACACAACCCGGCATACCGGCATAGCAAGCGGCATCATACAGCAATTCGGTTGGCTGATTGTTTTCGCTTCTCCAGATTTTGTAGCTCTTGCCAAGCTGATGCGTATGCCCCGATAATGCCCAAAGATAAATGTCGCCAAAAGGAAAGTTGATAGTTTCTTCTTGTGTATAAAGGTCGCCATTGTTGGGGATGCAAATATTGGTTTTGGCAAGGAGTTCGGCGTGCATTTCCTGTGATGCTATGCCCGATTGCTGAAAATAAATATTGGCATACACCTCTGATTTATAAGGTACGCTATGAAAATTGATATAATGCGAATTGAGGTCAAGCACCTTATTGGCGTTCCAGAAAAATGCCGAACCTTCGGGCAAAACTAAATCCACCGGGTCTTGAATCGCTTCTACCAAACCGACATTGAAGTGGTCAGGATTGGGTCGAAAACCCGCCTGCTGACCTGCTGCCGAAGCCGTCGAATTATAATCATACAAAATGAAATGATGCGAGGAATTGCCATCCATAAAATTATTAATGCGTGTAATTTCTATCGCCTCCTCATTATCCAGTTCATATTTTTGAAAATACTCCTCTTCCCCTCCATTGCCTGCGGGCGCAAGAAAAAACGGACCCATTTTAATCTGAAAACCTTCCGACGGGTCGGGTGCGGCAGGTCGTCCGTTGGGAAAACTCTCCATACCGCCATTGTTATAATAATCTTCCAAAAGTGCCTCATCTACCGCCGTACCATTGAGTCGCGCACCAAAAAGTATCCATTGGCGAATCAACTCTTTTTCCGTATCTGTCAATCCGAGTGCTTCATCATGTGCTGTCGTTGGCATTTCGGCAGCATCCATCTCAATGAATGGTTCTAATCCATCTTGCACCAAGCGAAACAAATAACTCTTATCTGCCCGTCCGGGATAAATCAGGTCATAGCCTTCACTCGCAGCATGTGCATTGGCAGGTGTGACATTCACCAAATTCGCCATCATATCAGAAGCACCGCCCGACAAATCCAAACTTGCCGCAGGCGACATGCCACTATGACAACTTGCACATTTTTCTTGCAAAATTTGATTGACCCGCAAAGAAGTTTGTGCCTTTAGCGACCACAAAATCGCCAATACCATTATCAGGGAAGTAAAAAATTTCTTTTGCATTGATATAGTTTTATATGTTATGAAAATAGTTGAAAGGGCTTTTACTGATTGTAATGTTTTACGTTGGTGAAAATATAATAGCATTTAATATGCTGATTTTCAATATTTTGCGAACTTTACTCGTCGGACATTTCTAAATGTCAGACGAGATTACATTTGTATTTTAATTTAAAAAATTAACTAATTACAAAATTTATTTTTAATAATAATATTTTACAAGAAAAATTCATACACAATAAAGAAATACGTGTTAATTAATTTAAATTATTTTATAAATATTTTTATTTAAATTTTGTAATAGATTAATTTTCAATAAAATAAAAAAATGCTTGTGGTCTGACGTTTTGTAAACGTCCGACCACTTGCCCATTCTCAAAGATGTGGAGTATTGATAGATTTTCAAAATGTCCGACGACTTAGGTTTGTGCCGACAAATGACGGGGTTTATCTTCCTACTTAAATTACATCACCAACGCAATCCGTTACAATCAGGGCTTTAAAATTTTTTCAATTTGTAAATTTAAGGAATCTCAAGTCTTTTCGCAACAAATATAATTTTTTAATCTCTGTTAAAGAAATGCTAAACAAGGTCTTTTTCTTACTAATCCCACTGAAATATGCTTGCAATAGCCCATCCTAAACCGTACATTTGCATCTTGTTGAAAATTTTGGTGAAAATCATGGTGACACAACCAATCACTAATTACCAATCACCAATCACTAAAAACAAACATGAATTACAAATCTGATGTAGAAGCCGTAGACGCACTCGCGCAGGCATATAAAGACCTCAAGGCGGAAATTGGAAAAGTCATTGTCGGGCAAGACGAAGTCGTGAAAAATGTATTGATTTCTTTATTTAGCAACGGTCACAGCCTTTTGGTCGGCGTGCCGGGCTTGGCAAAAACCCTTTTGGTAAGTACGATTGCGGAGGTCTTGGACTTGGATTTCAAGCGTATCCAATTTACGCCCGACCTCATGCCTTCCGACATCACAGGCGCAGAGATATTGGGAGAAGACCGCCAGTTTCGCTTCAATAAAGGTCCGGTTTTTACGAATATTCTCTTGGCAGATGAGATTAACCGTACACCACCAAAAACACAAGCTGCTCTGCTCGAAGCCATGCAAGAGCGCGTAGTGACTTTCGGTGGCGATACGCACAAACTCCCTGCGCCATTCCTCGTATTGGCTACCCAAAACCCCATTGAACAAGAAGGAACCTACCCATTGCCGGAAGCGCAATTGGACCGTTTTATGTTCAATATTACTTTGGATTATCCTTCGTATGAAGAAGAAATTGCAGTCGTAAAAAACACGACTTCCGAATACAAAGCCGACTTGAAAAACATCTTGACAGGCGAGCAAATTATCGGTTTCCAAAACCTGATTCGCAAAATCCCTATCGCAGATAATGTCTTGGAATATGCCGTAACGTTGGCTTCCAAAACCCGCCCGGGCAAAAGCATGGCAACACAAGCCGTCAACGACTATATCTCATGGGGTGCAGGTCCGCGGGCTTCCCAATACCTTGTTTTGGGTGCGAAATGTCACGCTGCCATTAGCGGTAAATATTCGCCGGATATCGAAGATGTACAAGCGATTGCCAAATACGTATTGCGCCACCGCATCGTCCGCAACTACAAAGCAGAAGCTGTCGGCATGACAGAAGAATCAGTGATTGAAGGATTATTTTAAACTCGAATTGATAACAAGTTTTTTTGAAAAATATAAAACCTTCACACAATTTGTGTGAAGGTTTTTTAGCCTTATCATCTGTCCTTTGGACATTTGGGAATTCGGAAACTGGTCTCGGCTGAGCCGAGAAGGTAAAACATTAATAATCAATAATTTGTATTTTATTTCAAATTAATTTAATTTTAATTTTGCTGATAAATAAAAAATTATGTCTTCTTTAGAACGTGTTTAAAAATTCAAAAGCGATTTTTTGAGGATTTGATAAATTGAGAATTGGTCAAGATATTTGTGGTAAACAAATCATAAATATCTACATGCTATGGTAATGATACGAAGAAGCCCCTTTAGACGTAAACGC
>CALCMV010000351.1 GCA_937967535.1 uncultured Saprospiraceae bacterium | reverse complement strand
ATTTATATTTATTTGAAATTGTCATAAAAATGTCAATGAAAATGATTTTAACTAATGTGTTTATGTAGAACAGAATAAAATTTGGATAAAATTATGAGAACCGAATAATATCCGAATTTATTTTTAATATTCTTATTATTTGAATATTATTTACACGAAATGTGAACTTAAACTTAATCTTAATCTTTACATAGTTATCGTGTCACAAAAAACATTTTTTTTGCAAGAATAAAAAAAATGAAACTATTACGTTTGTAACAACAGAAGAAAAGAGCTACACCTATGCAGATAAGATAAAGCGGATTGTTGAACATTAATTCAACATCCGCTATGTCTGCTTTTTCATTAAAATGTATTCTGCATCTCAAAAGTATTGCCCCTTATACCTTTCCATTTCATATCAGCAGTTTCCGCTTTGACAATTCTATGGCTTTAACCCAAGTTGAATATGTAGTCCCCAAGTTTTTTATGTGGTATTTTGTCAGACGAATTCTTTTTTGAAAACGAAGATCTTATCAAATATCGGTGTATTATAAAACAACATTCGTCTGACAACTCTCCCCTCTCTGATTTTGGGGGACTACATATTCAACTTGGGTTAAAGTTTTTTGTAAAAAATAGAGCTATCAGTTCATCGGTGTTTTTCACTAAAATAGTCCACAGTTTATCAGTCCGCAGTCCACAGCCCAAGGTCAAACAAACACGCGTTCAACTGCGGACTGCCGACTGAAAGACTGCCGACACCTTACTGCGTAACGTCAGTAAACACTATGTCATAATAGCGTATTTTTTAGCCCTTAGATCACTACTTCTCAATAGAATTTATTACATTTACATGCCTGAATGACCATCCATAATTCAAACAAGACCAACTCTAATTGCTCATGTTTTGTGTGTATGGCACAGAACATAAATTCCTAATTTTCCAAACCAATGTATCATGAAGCAGAATCTACTTGCTATTGTATTATGTTTACTATTTATCATGCCCCTCAATGCCCAAACAATTGAGCTTGTTCCCCATGCTTTTGGTCTTATTGACCCCGTTGATATTGCCTCTGCGGGCGATGAACGCCTTTTTATCGTAGAACGAGAAGGGCGCATCCGAATTCTGGAACCTGACGGTACGGTACTTCCCGACCCTTTCCTTGACATTAGAGATGATGTACGCTCGGCTACCTTAGACCAAGGCTTACTCAGTCTTGTTTTTCATCCTGATTATGCCAACAATCGTTTTTTCTACCTGAATTATACCAATCAAAACGGCGACACATTTATTGCGCGTTACACTACGGATAGCGAAAATCCCAACCTTGCAATTCCTGACAGTCGTTTGATTATATATACAGTCACGCAGCCATTTAGCAATAATAATGGCGGCGACATCAATTTTGGACCCGACGGTTTTTTGTACATTGCACTCGGCGACGGCGGTAGTGGCGGCGACCCCGGTGACCGCGCCCAAAATCTTCAATTTCCACTCGGCAAAATACTTCGTATAGACGTAGATTCGGGGGTCACTTTCCAAATTCCGCCCGACAATCCTTATGCACAACCCGGTACAGTCGGCTTGGATGAAATTTGGGCTTCGGGCTTGCGCCAACCCTGGCGATTCAGCTTCGACAGCGAAACAGGTGATATGTGGATTGCCGATATAGGGCAGGATAGTTGGGAAGAAATCAACTATCAACCCGCCGACAGTCCGGGCGGTGAAGATTACGGTTGGCGATGCTACGAAGGCTTAGAATCAGCTAATCTCTCGAACTGCACAGCCGGAGTTGAAGACTTCACTTTTCCCATACACGTCTACGCCAATAATGAAAATACCACCGGCTGTTCTGTGACAGGCGGATATGTGTATAGAGGCAATAATTTTGAAAGTTTGCGAGGGCTTTATATTTATGCAGATTACTGCACAGGTCGCTTTTGGTCATTAGAACCTAATGTCGGAACTCCGCCCTGGTTCAATAGACCGCTTGGCGATTTTGCTTCTTTCAGGTATCGCTCATTCGGTGAAGATAATAGAAAAGAATTGTATGTGGCAGGTGCTTCAAATGGTGTCATTTACAAAATCGTAGACCCGACTGCTTTGCCAATTGACCTGATTTCTTTTACGGCAGAAAACATTGACAATAAGAGAGTTGCACTAAAATGGCTCACCGCTACTGAAACTGACAGCGACTATTTTGACCTACAACGCAGCCTCGACGGAATTAACTTTGCAAATATTGGAAAAATAAGCGCAGCCGGCAATAGCAGCGTACAACAAAGCTATGAATTTACAGATGAAGAACCCGCATTTGGCGAAATTTACTACCGTCTCCGACAAGTGGATTTTGATGGCAGCATGACTTATTCGGAAATCGTACAGGTCAAACTCGACCGCAATTATGTGACACCGAATATCTACCCAAATCCGGTAAGTAACCGACAAAGCCTTGTGATTGATTTCGGTGATATTCCCAATTCGCCTGTCCAAATTAATATCGTGGATATGAGTGGAAAGCAAGTATATTACCGCGAATTTGCAGCCGGACAAAACCGCTTCGATATTCCACTCAATAGCCTTACAAAAGGTATGTATATCGTCAACGGGCAATTTGACGAATATCATTTTTACAAAAAATTAATTGTGCATTGATTTGTGGATTACGAGTTACGCATTACAAGTTAATTTAATTCGTAACTCGTAATTCTTCTCAGAACAAATTTTTACAAAATAACTCAACTTTTGTATTGAAATTATTCATATTTGATTGCAATGTCTTCGTCAAATTTTGAATTATGAATTTTGAATGACAAATGAATTTAAATTTTAGATTAGACTTGTTACCCTTTAAAATCAGGAAAAACCAGTTAGAATTACTATGCCAAAAACATTTTTAAGATAAAATTATTTAATTATTATTTGTATAAAATTGTTTTTGAATTATTAATAAATAAATTTATTATTTTCATAATTTTATAATAATTTATAAAAAATTGTAAATCAATATATTATTATCGAAACAAGTCTATTTTAAAATACCTCAAAAAGCAATGTCTTCGCCAAATTAAAAATTACAAATTGAACGTGAATAGTTTACTTATTTTCATTTTTGTAAATAATTAATTTTTAAATAAATACAAATTATAATTTAATTTTATTAATAATCAAAAAACACTGGATACCCAATTTGGCGAACACATTAAAAAAGACAATGACTTTTTTTATCCCGAAAATTATCGAGATAATACTCATAATGCACCGACTAATCACCAATCAATCAATCACCAATCACTTATTTCAATTAGGTGAACGACTCACTCATTTAAAATTATGAAAAATAAACTTCTATTATTTCCATTACTTATTATTATTTCTGCTTGCGGACTAAAGCCGGAATCTACCGAAATTAGTTCTGAAAATGAGCAATATTATTCAGGTAATCACTACGAATTTGGAATGGATAAACGGGTGATAAATATTTTTTTTAAACGCTCCGATAAATTCAAGAAAAACAGTGGTACGCCACCCGCTTTGCAATTGCCGCTTGACCAGCCTTTTTTAAAAATTGCGAAAGACGAGCCGAATGTGAAGTATAAATACGGTAGTTTCAAATTTGCTGAAAATCCGCAAGAGGCTTGTGGTACTTTGAATATCAAAGATATTGATACTGCTCCGAAAGCACTTGTGATACAAGGTGATTTGTGTGGCAATACTTTTACGATGACGATGAGGATAGAAGAAGAACAGACGCTCGATATAGATATTCAATTGAGCGACCCTAGTTATAATCGTCTTTCTTTGGTGCTGATTTCGGATGCAGAGGAAAAAATATTTGGGATGGGCGAGCAATTTTCACATGTCAATATGCGTGGGCATCGTGTACCTATGTGGGTAGAAGAACAAGGTGTGGGACGCGGCGACCAACCCCTGACCGCCCTCGCCAATCGCCAAATGTCGGGGGGCAATGCCTACACGACTTACGCCCCCGTACCTTTTTATATGACGACTGCTAAAAAGAGTTTTCAATTGCATAATACCACGCGCTCGGTCTTTGATTTTCAATATGCCAATACGATTGAGATTGAGGTATGGGACAATAAATTTTCCGCAACCATTCAGCAAATGGACGACCCACTGGATTTGCTGGAAGATTATACGGAAAAAACAGGACGATTACCTGCTTTGCCCAAATGGGCTTATGGCAATATTTTGGGTATACAAGGCGGCGAAGAAGTGGTTTTGAATCAATTAAAAGTACTTAAAAAAGCTAAAGTGCCGGTAGATGCCATTTGGATTCAGGATTGGTGCGGAAAGCGCGAAACGGAATTGGGTTCGCAATTGCATTGGAATTGGGAAGCGGATGAAAGTCTTTATCCCAATTTTAAGATTTTTTGTTTGAAAATGCGTCAACGCGGCATACGGGTCTTGGGCTATAATAATCCTTTTTTGATGAAAGACGGAACATTAGCCCAAACAGCAATGGAAGGCGGTTTTTTTGTGAAAAATGAAGCGGGAGAACCTTATCCTATTGAAATGCCCGACGCAGAAGTGTATATGCTTGACCTTACTAACCCCGAGGCTTTCGAGTGGATGAAAGGCATCATCAAAGAGAATATGATAAATCAAGGATTGGCGGGTTGGATGGCAGATTATGCCGAAGGTTTGCCCTGGGATGCGGTGCTACATTCGGGAATTTCGGCGCAGGAATACCACAATCAATATCCCGTAGATTGGGCGCGACTCAACCGCGAAGCCATCAACGAAACGGGCAATGAAGGCTTTCTCGCTTTTTTTTCACGCTCTTCGTTTATGGGCGGCAATCAACACAGTACATTATATTGGGCAGGCGACCAAACGACTTATTGGCAGCCGAATGACGGTTTGCCCTCTGTGGTGCCTGCCTTGCTGTCGAGTGGTATGAGTGGCATGGCAATTAATCATGCGGACATCGGCGGTTTTATGAGTTTTACCCGCATGAACGGACGGGTCAAGATTGTGCGGAATGAGGAATTGCTAAAACGCTGGATTGAGTTGTGTGCCTTTACGCCTGTTTTTCGCTCGCATGAGGGTATTTTACCTGATGAAAATTTGCAAGTGTATGATGCTGAAATGCACGAATTTTATACCAGATTCGTGCGTATACATCAGCGACTGCGCCCGTATTTGGAAGCCCAAGTAGAGGCGGCTACGGTAAAGGGCTATCCGGTTGTTCGTCATTTATATTTGCATTATCCTGATGATAAAAATACTTATGATTTGCAACAACAATATTTACTTGGCGAAGATGTTTTGGTGGCACCTGTCGTGAAAAAGGGCGCACGAAATGTGGAAGTTTATATACCCGAAGGAGAATGGCGACATCTGTTCACAGGCGAAACATTTTCCGGTGGATTAATCTACAAAATGGACGCACCAATCGGCACACCCGCCGTTTTTGTAAATATGAATAGCAAATGGAAAGGCTTAATTATTGAATGATTTTTTTTGAGAATATAATACTTGTTTTTGCCACAAAGACACAAAGAATTTTCATGCTTATCAGCAATTTATACTTTGTGTCTTCGTGTCTTTGTGGCAGTTTTCATTTTGAATTATGTTTAAATACATTAGTCTATTCAAAATTATTAAAGGTGTATCACCTCACCATAAGCCGCCGCCGCCGCTTCCATGACCGCCTCACTCATCGTAGGGTGCGGATGTATGGATTTGATGATTTCATGTCCGGTGGTTTCGAGTTTGCGGGCAGCTACGATTTCTGCAATCATTTCGGTGACATTCGCGCCTATCATGTGTGCGCCCAAGAACTCGCCGTACTTGGCATCGAAGATGACTTTTACGAAGCCTTGCTTTACGCCTCCCGCACTTGCTTTGCCCGATGCTGAAAAGGGAAATTT
The DNA here is from genome assembly GCA_937967535.1 of uncultured Saprospiraceae bacterium. GTDB lineage: Bacteria > Bacteroidota > Bacteroidia > Chitinophagales > Saprospiraceae > JAHDEO01. The sequence continues at coordinate 9,933 of CALCMV010000351.1, read as the reverse complement.
GCCGACTTTCAGTTCGTAACCCGCCTCTTTTGCCTGCGCTTCGGTGTAGCCGACAGAAGCAATTTCGGGCTGACAATAAGTGCAACCGGGAATGTTGTTATAATCAATCGGTTCGGGATGATGCCCTGCTATTGCCTCTACACAAGTGATACCTTCCGCACTCGCTACGTGTGCCAATGCAGGTCCTTTTACGATGTCGCCAATGGCATAAACACCATCCACATTGGTACGATAAAACTCATCGACAAGAACATGTCCGCGCTCTGTTTTCACACCTAAAGTCTCTAAGCCAATCCCATCCAAATTCGTCGCTACACCAACTGCTGAAAGCACAAGGTCACAATCTATCATTGATAATTTATTGTCTTTCAGGCTTTTGTATTCAACTTTGCAGACTTTGCCTTCTGTGTAAACCTTTTCTACGGATGCTTTGGTCATAATTTTGATGCCCGATTTTTTGAAAATCTTGGTCAACTCTTTTGAGACATCCGCATCTTCATTCGGCACAATTCTATCGGCATATTCTACTATCGTGACCTCTGCGCCCATTGCATTATAAAAATACGCAAACTCAACCCCAATCGCACCCGCACCTACCACGACCATTGACTTAGGCATCTTCTCCAAAGACATCGCCTTGCGGTATTCGATTACCTTTTTCCCATCAATCGGCAAGTTGGGCAGTTCGCGTGCGCGTCCGCCTGTAGCGAGTATGATGTGTTTGGCTTTATAGAGTTTTTTCGCGCCTTTAGCATCGGTGACTTCCACTTGTTTTCCGGTTGCCAATTTGCCAAAACCATTGAGTACATCAATGTTATTTTTTTTCATCAAAAAAGTGACACCTTTGCTCATGCCATTGGCTACATCGCGGCTGCGTTTGACCACTTTTGTGAAGTCTGCTTTTGGTGCGGCGACCTGTATGCCGTAATCTTCGGCGTGTTGGATATATTCAAAAACCTGTGCGCTTTTGAGCAATGCCTTCGTGGGAATACAACCCCAATTCAGGCAAATACCGCCCAAAGATTCTTTCTCTACAACAGCAGTTTTCAGACCTAATTGTGAGGCGCGTATTGCGGCTACGTATCCGCCCGGACCGGAGCCGATGACTATTACATCGTAGTTCATATTCTAATGAGTGAATGAGTGAATGTTGAATGTTGAATGAGGTCATTCATTTTCAGAACGCAAATGTAGGGTTTTTTGTTAAACATTAGCATCCGAATCAAGCAAGTTTTATATTTGTGTTTATTATGCGATATATCGAATTATTTTTACTGTTTGTTCTGCTACCTTGTAGTTTTTTGTTGGATTATCCTGCGCCTATCAAAGTGGCTTTAGTTTTGGCTTGTTTTGCATATAGCATTTGGGTAGTGGTGCGTGATAAACCTGTCAAACGTCAAATATTGTGGAGCCTAAATACCCGCGATTTTTGGAAAAGCCTGATTGTGAGGATATTGGTTGTGATTGTGGGTGCTTATATCTTGATGTATTTTTACAAACCGGATATGATGTTTGTGATTTTCAAAGACCCGCAGCTATTTTTTATTATCGTTTTTGTATATTCGTTTCTGTCGGTGACTGCACAAGAATTTGCTTATCGTACCTTCTTTTTTCATCGTTACCGCGAATTGTTCCGAAACAATACTATCTTCTTGATTACCAATGCTTTTTTATTCGGTTTAGCGCATATCATGTTTGAAAATCAGGTCGTATTGTTGATGACTTTTGTAGGTGGCTTATTTTTCGCTTATACATACGACAAAACAAAATCTCTCCTTATCGTCTCTATCGAACATGCAATTTATGGCTTGTGGTTATTCGCTTTGGGAATTGGTGATTTGCTTGCCTTTCCGATGCCTACTTAGCCCTAAGTAAAGTTTAAGTTTAAGTGTAAGTTTAAGTTTAAGTGTAAGTGTAAGAACAAGTTCAAATTTAAGTCTCCTTCAGAGGGATAAACCCAAGATTACAAATTTATCGACATGTTGGTTTCAAAAAATTACCGAACATGATAATGTAGAGGTAAGTAACTGGACTTTGGACATTTTGGAAATTCGGTAACTGGGAAATTCGGTTTTAAATCGTAAGTAATTGATTATCAGTTATTTTATTTTTATTAAGGCTACCCGTTTAAGTTTGCTTGTGGGATAGTACTCGTCTGACGAAAGTTTTTGTGAAATGTATTGATTTGTCTCATAAAATATTCGCGTTGAATAAAAGGATTCGTCTGACGAGTATTCGCTTTAGGCAAAGTTAAATGGCTAGCCTTTATTAAGATAAAAACATTCAATTAATTTTATTTTATAATTATTTGATAAAAAACAATTTACCTAATACCAAATTTCCTAATTCCCTAATGTCCAATAAGTAAGCGGCATAGAGTATAATAATGGTGTGGTGGAAGCCGTTTATTGTTTCTAATTCAAGGCAAAAATCAAAACTTATAGCCATTCAAAAAATCCGCCACCTTCATCCGTTTCCTGCCTGCCAATTGCAATTCATTCAAATGAATAAAACCATCGCGGGTTGCAATTTTGAGCGTTTTTTTATCGTGAATGAACTCGCCGGGTTCTATTTCATGTCCTTCGTATTCGGGTCTGCATTGATAGATTTTTAATTTTTTATCGTCCAAAGTTGTCCATGCAACAGGATAGGGGCTGAGTCCGCGAATGAAATTATAGACCTTTTCGGTAGGATTATCAAAGTCGATTTCGCAAGTATGATCGTGCAATTTCGGTGCGTGAGAGACAAGGCTTTCGTCTTGTACTTGTGGCGTATAATCGCCTGATTCTATGGCTTTTACAGTTTTCAAAACCGTCTCTGCGCCTATCTGCATGAGGCGGTCGTGTACATCACCTGTGGTATCGTGTTCGCCGATAGGCGTTTTATCACTAAATAAAATATTGCCCGTATCTATTTCGTGTTGTAGAAAAAATGTGGTGACACCCGTTTCCTTTTCACCATTGATGACTGCCCAATGAATCGGTGCTGCCCCACGATATTTTGGCAGCAGCGAGCCATGCAAATTAAAGGTACCAATCGGCGGCATATCCCACACCACGACAGGCAACATCCGAAAAGCTACCACCACTTGCAAATCAGCTTCGTAGCTACGCAATTCTTCCACAAACTGCGGACTTTTCAAATTCTTGGGCTGCAAAACGGGAATATCATTCGCCACTGCGTATTTTTTGACAGCAGATTCGAGGAGTCGCTTGCCGCCGCGTCCGCCCATCTTATCGGTAGCTGTAATAACCGCGACAATATCGTATCCATTCTTCACCAATATATCCAAACTCGGTACGGCAAAATCCGGCGTACCCATAAAAATTATTTTCATTTCGACGAGTTGTTGAGTTGTTGAGTTGTTGAGTTGTTGTGTTGTTGAGTTGTTGAGTTGTTGAGTTGTTGTTGTGTTGTTGTGTTGACGAGTTGTTGTTTGTTGTGTTGTAGAGTTATTGTAGATGGATTCGTCAATTCAACAACTCATCAACTCAACAACTCATCAACTCAACAACTCGTCAACCCGTCAACTCATCAACTCAACAACTCGTCAACCCGTCAACTCATCAACTCAACAACTCGTCAACCCGTCAACTCATCAACTCAACAACTCGTCAACTCATCAATCCGTCAACTCATTTTCGGTGAAAATACTAAACTTTGATAGTTTTTTGTAATTTGCGCTGAATAATTGAAGGGTTTTTAATTTTTGATTTTTAATTCGTGTATAGTAAAGGAAATATTTTGATTTGAGTAAAATATATTTATTTTTTTTACTAATTTACTTTTTTATTATTTTGAATAATGTTAATAATTAATTTTTCATAAAATTATTATTTATTAATACTAACAAAATACTATATTATAATTAAATTCTGTTATAAATTTACACGATAAAATCCAATCAAAAATCAAAAATCACCAAATCAAAAATCAAAAACGATGTTGGATTTTCTAAAAAATTTGCTCCAATTTCTATTTGGATGGTTGGATAGTCCTGATACGCCACCCACCGATAATGGTAATAGCGATAATGATAGAAGTATAAATAACGAAGGAGATGATTTGCCAAAGGGAATGACGAAATTTCCTTATCGGGCAGAGGAGACGGACGCGGTAGGCTTGGCACCGGGTTTTGCATACACGATTGAAGAAAGGGATGTGATGGAAGGGACAAATGCCTTGAGTTTTGAAGGGGTGGCAGACCATCATGGGATGCACAGTACGAGTTTGCGGGAGTTCAATACAGAGGAGATTTATCGGGTGGGTGATACGTTGTATATTCCTTCGGTAGATGAACTGTGTTTTGCGGAATATTGTAGGCACACCAATGATTTGGATGCAGCGGTGGCGGGGTATATGGACTTGCCTTCGCGTCCGAACCGGGCGATGTTGGATGCGGCAAGGTATCGCGGGGCAGGGCTTATCGGAGAAAAGTATGCGACTACTTCAATAGTATTTTTTAGCCCAAATGACGGATTGGTTGGGGCAAATGAGAGCCGCAGTGAAATGATTAACGGACAAAGGGAGTATGGCGTAAATTGGGGACCGGACATCTGGAAGTGCAATATTTTTATGCACGATTGTGCCTATCATGCCGGCTATGAGCCGGATGTGAAGGAGAGCAATAAGCATTATATCAGGGCTGGGGAGTTACATTTTTCGGAAAAGTTTGAGCAGATTGATGTGGAAGACCATACGCCGGGCTGCGTGATTCAATTGTTTGGCGGTACGGGTTCGGATGATTCGCATAATATGGTGCTGATGTCATTCATTGAGCGAAAGGCGATTGATGAACCGGGTTTGAATGTGGAAGAATGGACTTTTAAAGGTATGGGGGCAGAGAAAGACCGCGTGGCGGTCTCTGTTCGTCGGCATTTTGTGATTACTGACCGCGACGAAGTGGAAGATGGGTATAAAGTGTATAAAGAATATGACCTGACCAAACGCACTTATGTACGTTTGTTCAGACCATTGTTTGATAGAAATGAAGTTGTTTAAAAAAAATCAAATCCCAAATATTAAATTCCAAATTCCAATGCCCAAGTTCCAAGTTCAAAATGCTTTTTACGGAGAGATTTGGAATTTGAATCTACTTGTTGGATATTTTCAAAGTGCTAGGCGAGCTATACTCACTTGGAATTTATTGTTTGTTATTTCGTGTTTGGTACTTGCCATAGGCTGTCGTACTCCTACAGAACGTATGGAGGCTTACGAAATACATGGCATTGATGTGTCGCATTATCAAAAGGAGATTGATTGGGAAATGGTGATGACGCAAGATATTGATTTTGTGTACATTAAGGCGAGCGAAGGGCAGGAAATGAAGGATAAACGATTTGTGGAAAATTGGAAAGCATTGGGAGAGCAGGAGGTGCGACGCGGAGCTTATCATTTTTTTCGCCCAACCATCAATGTGCGGAAGCAAGCCGAGAATTATGTCAATTTTGTGAAGCTGAACAAGGGAGATTTGCCGCCTGCATTGGATGTGGAAGTGGTAGACGGGGCTTCGCCCGAAAAACTGCGGGAAGGGGTGCAAATCTGGCTCACTATCGTCGAAAAAGCCTATGGTGTGCGTCCTATTATTTATACCAATCAGGATTTTTACCACGACCATTTGCAAGGATATTTTGATGAATACCCACTTTGGATAGCCCGCTATAATAAGCGCAAATCGCCCGCCTTGAAAGGAAAACAGCAATGGACATTTTGGCAATATGGAAATCGCGGACGCTTGGATGGCATCAACGGAAATGTAGATTTTAATGTTTTTCGTGGAGATTCAGCGGCTTTGGTGCAGTTTTGTAATGATGAAATGCTTGAATGATGAAATAAATTATTCCATTCAAATCATTTAAGCATTTCATCATTGTATCATTGTTAAATGTACGCCTCAATCAGTCCTTTCATTTGTACAGCAGTGTGTACGCCGGGCTTAGAATATAGCATTTCACCATTCTTAAACAGCATGACTGTAGGCACACCAAGAATTTGGAAATGATTGGCAAGTGCCTGATTTTTGTCTACATCTATTTTCACGATAGTAGCTTTATCGCCAATTTCACTTTTTACTTTTGTAAGAATTGGTGACATTGCCTTACACGGACCACACCATTCAGCGAAAAAATCAATCAAAACGGGTTTGTCTGAACTAATGAGTTTTTTAAAATTTGAAGGTATTGCTGACATAATATTGTGTTTGATTTTGTTAGAAGAATATTTCCAGGAAACAATCTCTTGCTTCCTAAGAGCATGTTTAAAAATATCCAAAGAGTAGGTAACGCATTTGTTGTCATTAAGTTCTAACAGTTTGCCAATAAATATTGTACTGTCGTGTATACGACAAAAGCCCCCGACAAAAAATGTCGGAGGCTTTTGTATAAAAAATATTTCAGCGAAGTCAAAGAAAATATTTAATAAACTGATAATCAGTCAATTATTCTTCTTTATCTTCGTCTTTCATTTGTTCTTTCAATGCAGAGAACACATCCAAATCGCCAAGTGTTTCGCGCTCTACTTGTACGTTTTGTTTTTTGATAGTTTTGCGAACTTCTTCTTTCTCTTTTCTCTTCTCTTCTCTTTGATTTTCTTCACCTTCTTTACGCTGGTCGTCGGTATAGCGAGAGTGAGAAACCAAGATACGCTTATCATCGCGGTTAAATTCCAATACTTTTACATACAGTACTTCTTCTGCCTGTGCAAATGTATTGTCTTCTTTTCGCATGTGTTTCTTAGGTGCGAAAGCCTCCAAACCATATGGCAATTGAACAATCGCGCCCCTGTCGTCAACACGCAATACTGTCACTTCGTGGTAAGAACCAACCGGGAAAACCGTCTCGAAAGTATCCCATGGATTCTCTTCGAGTTGCTTGTGTCCGAGCGACAATTTGCGGCTGCCTTTATCAATTTCTTCGATAGTCACATCCAATTCCTGACCTTTCTTGACGTACTCGCTTGGGTGCGAATAACGCTTTGTCCAAGACAAATCCGAAATGTGAATCATACCACCGATACCTTCCGACAATTCGATAAACACACCATAGGGTGTCAGGTTTTTGACCAAACCTGTATGGCGACTGCCGACCGGGAATTTGTCATCAATTTCTGTCCATGGGTCATTGGTCAATTGCTTGAGACTGAGTGACATCTTTCTGTCGTCGCGGTCAATTGTAACCACTTTGGCAGAGTGTATTTCGCCCACTTTGAAGTAATCTTTGGCATTGACCATTTGGCTGCTCCAAGATACTTCCGATACGTGAATCAAGCCCTCAACCCCCGGCTGAATTTCGAGGAAGGCTCCGTAGTCTTCAATGTTAACGATTTTACCTTCAATGGTAGAGCCTTCGCTGATTTCTTCGGAAAGCACATCCCATGGATGCGGCTGCAATTGCTTGAGACCGAGAGAAATCCGTTTTTTATTATCATCAAAATCAAGTACAACCACGTTGATTTTGTCGTTGATTTTGAGTACTTCGCGCGGGTGCGTGATGCGTCCCCAAGAAATATCGGTAATGTACAATAAACCATCAACACCACCCAAGTCGAGAAATGCCCCAAAGTCGGTGATATTTTTGACAGTACCTTCGAGTACCTGACCTTTTTCGAGGTCTGCGATGATTTTCTGACGTTGCTCTTCCAAATCACTTTCAATAAGTGCTTTGTGCGAAACGACGGCATTTTTAATCGTCTCATTTACTTTGACGACTTTGAATTCCATCTTTTTGCCAACGTAAGCATCGTAATCCGTTACCGGCTTAATGTCAATCTGCGAACCGGGCAAGAAAGTCTCCAAACCACCCACATCTACAATCAAACCACCTTTGGTTTTGCTCACAATGATACCTTCTATAGTCGTACCCTCTTCCAAAGAGCGAACAATAGATTCCCATGTACGCAGGAGTTTTGCCTTACGACGTGAGATAACCAACTGCCCCTTAGCATCTTCGCGCGACTCAATGTATACCTCTATCGGCGCACCGATTTCAGCTTCCTTTCCGCGAAGGTCAGAAAGCGGTACCATACCGTCAGATTTGTAATTGAGGTCAAGCAATGCAACGCCTGCCTGCTCATTGATGTAAGAAACCTTACCCGTAACGATTTCGTTTTCGTTGATAAAGTTCAACTCTTCTTCGTATTCTTTCAATTGCTCGGCGTACTCATCTGATGTGTAGTTGAGTTCGTCTTTCGCGCCTTTATCCCAATCAAAATCGTCGTGTGCAGTAGCAGCGTGTTGGTCGTCGTCCAAGTCAATTTCTACAAGTTCGGGCTTATAATCTGCTGCTTCTTCTTCAATTTTCTTAGAAACAACCACTGCATCGCCTTGTTTTTCGACTGTCGCAGCAGCTTTTTCAACTGTTGCTTCGGCAACTTCTGGTGTTGCTTCCACTGTTTCTACGGGTACTTCTGTTGTTTCTGCAACAGTAGTTTCTGCCGCATTTTCAACTGTTTCTTGTGCGGCTTCTGTAACCTCAGTAAGCGTCTCTTTTGACTGCTCCAAAGCTTCTTCCAAATTATTATCTTCCATCGAGATAGAATTGGTTTAAAATGTTAAAAAATAAAATTTATGTTTGTGTTATGGTGTTGTAGTTTCGTTGTGTTGTATTATTCATTTGAATGAAAAGAACTACGATACCCCGACACTTCAAATACCACTACACCAAAAACGAGTGCAAAGATAGGCTTTTTTATGGAATTTTATTGAAAATGATTATTCTTTTTCCAATTCCAAATGAAAGATACGGTCAATGTCTTCGCCAAATTTTGAATTATGAATTTTATTGGAGACTTAACTTTCTCGTATCTAAATTAATTTCAAATCTCACGGTATTCTTTTCATAATATTCACCAAATCCAACAAGGTAAATTTCTTTCCAGCCTTCAAATCCTTTGACTGCCTTCTTTTTACGCTTGAAATTGAGGAGATTTATAATCATAATATTCTCACCTGATAAATCAATATAGGCTAAATATTGCCTGTTATAACACCAGTATTTTCTTCGGGCATTCTCCTCTTTCCATGCAATATCTTCTAAATCTTTATTATATCTACTGAAAAGAATATTTTCTGCCTCCAAGATTTGTGTCGAAGTTGGCGTGTATATTTTACCCGATACCTTGAAAGGAGGAATATAATCTTCAGTAAAAATTACTGCTTCTCCTTTAAACAAGCTGTCATTTGAATAATTATTGCTCTGGGAATACGAATATGTAGTCCCGAATAACAGAAAAATAATTAGTTTTATTTTCATATTTTCTAATATTTAACCAGACTTTGGACATTCGGTGTCCAGAAAGACGATTTGACGCTATCATTTTTAATTCTCCAGAGCTTTTTGCCTAAATTTATACTATGAAAAATACTGTTGATTTGTTTTCGGGGTGTGGTGGGCTTTCATTAGGTTTTGAACAAGCTGGCTTTAATGTTTTAGCTGCTTTTGACAATTGGAAACCTGCTGTTGATATTTACAGGAATAATTTTGACCACCCAATTTTTGAAACTGACTTATCAAGTCAAGAAGCTATTAATGAAATTCAGAATTTCAATCCAGAGATGATAATTGGAGGTCCACCATGCCAAGATTTTTCAAGTGCAGGCAAAAGAGACGAAACGCTTGGTCGTGCAGACCTGACGCTTTCTTACGCAAATATAATTGCTACGATAAAACCTAAGTGGTTTCTAATGGAAAATGTTGCACGAATTGAAAAAAGTAGAATCTTAAAAGAGGCAATAGAAATATTCAAAAAAAATGGTTACGGATTAACAAAGCAAGTTTTAGATGCAAGTTTTTATAAACTGGACTTTGGACATTTTGGAAATTAGGTAACTGGGAAATTCGGGTTTAAATCATAAGTAATTGATTATCAGTTATTTTATTTTTATTAAGGTAAAAAACATTCAATTAATTAAATTTTATAATTATTTGATAAAAAACA
>CALCMV010000350.1 GCA_937967535.1 uncultured Saprospiraceae bacterium | reverse complement strand
AAAGGAATGGCTCAAAAATTAGCTGCCGAAATCATGGCAGCAGCCAAAGGTGAAGGTGCAGCCGTAAAGCGGAAAGAAGATACCCACCGTATGGCAGAGTCCAACAGAGCATTTGCTCATTACAGATAATTGGTTTAATGGGTGAATTTTGAATGAGTGAATGAATCAAAATCGCCAATTCTCTCGTACAATATAAATACAAGTTTTAAAATGATATTTGCCACATGGTAAATATCATTTTAAATTTTAATAAGACCTTGTTAAAAAAACTTAACTTTAATTTAATGTGAGTTATGTGTTGCCAACAATAATTTTGTTTGTGATGAATAACCGCTAATTAGATTTCAAATTAAAAAAATTCATTGGGTGAAAATTTTGAATTTATTTAAAAAAAATATGAAGTGAAAATATTCACTCATTCAAAATTCACTCATTCACTCATTAGAAATAAAAGCAATGGCTAAGGATCTTAAATACACAAGAAACATAGGTATCGCTGCCCACATTGACGCAGGTAAAACCACGACTACGGAGCGTATCCTTTATTATACAGGAATGACGCACAAAATCGGTGAAGTACACGATGGTGGTGCGACAATGGACTGGATGGAGCAGGAGCAGGAGCGTGGTATCACGATTACCTCTGCAGCGACAAAGACAGAATGGCAATGGGACGACAAAGAGTTTTCGCTCAATATCATTGATACGCCCGGTCACGTTGACTTTACCGTAGAGGTAGAGCGTTCTTTGCGTGTATTGGATGGTACAGTAGCCTTGTTTTGTGCGGTAGGTGGTGTAGAGCCACAGTCCGAAACCGTATGGCGACAAGCTGACCGCTACCGCGTACCGCGTATCGGTTTTGTCAATAAAATGGACCGTTCGGGTGCTGACTTCTTTGATGTGTGCAATCAAGTCAAAGAAAAACTCGGAGCTAATCCTGTACCGATTGTTTACCCGATTGGTGCGGAGCATGATTTCAAAGGTGTTGTTGATTTGCTCGACAATCAAGCGATTGTCTGGAAAGATGAGACAATGGGTATGGAATACGATGTTATTGACATTCCTGCCGACATTGCCGACGATGTAGCCAAATATCGCGCTAATCTCGTAGAGCAAATTGCTGAGTACGATGATGAATTGCTCGAAAAATTCTTCGACAATCCGGATTCTATCACTCGTCAGGATATGCGTGATGCGATTCGTGCGGCGGTCATTGATATGAAAATCATCCCGATGATGTGCGGTTCTGCCTTTAAAAATAAAGGTGTACAGTTATTATTGGATGCCGTTTGTGCATTTTTGCCTTCTCCACTCGACATTGACGCGGTGGAAGGTACGCATCCTGATACGGATGAGCCGATTAAGCGTAAACCAACCGTAGAGGATCCTTTCGCAGCTTTGGCGTTCAAAATTGCGACTGACCCATATGTAGGTCGTTTGTGTTTCTTCCGCGTTTATTCGGGGGCTTTAGATGCAGGTTCTTATGTGAAAAACACACGCTCCGGCAAAAAAGAGCGTATCTCACGTATCTACCAAATGCACTCTAATAAGCAAAACCCGATTGATAGAGTAGAAGCGGGAGACATCGCGGCAGGTGTGGGTTTCAAAGACATCCGTACAGGTGATACGCTTTGTGATGAAAAGCATCCAATTGTATTGGAAGATATGACTTTCCCCGACCCGGTTATCGGTGTGGCGGTAGAGCCAAAGTCACAAAAAGATTTTGATAAATTGGGTATGGGCTTGGCAAAATTGGCTGAGGAAGACCCGACTTTCAAAGTACGTTACGACGAAAATACCAACCAAACCATTATTAGTGGTATGGGTGAGTTGCACTTGGAAATTATCGTTGACCGCCTCAAGCGTGAGTTCGGTGTCGAATGTAACCAAGGTCAACCACAGGTGAACTATAAAGAGGCATTGACAAAAATGGTCGATCACCGCGAGCGTTTGAAAAAACAATCGGGTGGTTCCGGTCTATTCGCAGATATGTCATTCGAACTCGGTCCTGCAAGCCAAGAGTTCTTGGAAAGCGATGAGTTCAAAACGGGCAAAGATAAACTCGAATTTGTATGGGCTATCGTAGGTGGTAAAATCGACAAAAACTACCAAAAGCCTATCAAAGATGGTTTCCTCTCTATGATGGAAAACGGTATACTTGCCGGATACAACATTGAGTCAATGAAAGTCAGAGTATATGATGGAGGCATGCACGCAGTGGATTCTAAGCCAATCGCCTTCGAACTTTGTGCGAAGGAAGGCTTCAAAGCTGCGGCAGGAAAAGCCGGTTCGGTCTTGCAAGAGCCAATCATGAAAGTCGAAATCATCACGCCGGAAGAATACACCGGTAATGTAATCGGCGACCTCAACCGCCGACGCGGAATGCCCAAAGGTCAAGAGCCGCGTACAGGTGGTGCAGTGTCTATTACGGCAGAAGTACCGCTTTCGCAGATGTTTGGTTACGTGACTGACCTCCGTACCATCACATCAGGTCGCGCCAATTCTTCAATGGAATTTTCTCACTATGCTGATGTGCCTAAGAACTTGGCAGAGAAGATTATTGAAGAGGCCAAGAGTTAGAAAATTAACATTATAAAATAAGAGCATGTTTGAATCTTCAGGCATGCTCTTTTTTAGTTACTAAACTCAAATAACAATATTCACCAAATATTAAAAAGATAAGCAATGAACTTAAAATTGATATTAGCAAGCCTATTGTTTGCAATTACATTTAACCTGAATGCTCAAAGTGATAAATTAGTTGGAAAGTGGAAGTATAAAGATGTTCATGAGAAAGAAAAAATAGATGCCCAAGGATTGCAAATGCTTGAAATGTTTTTTGGTGAAATGACGCTTTATTTTGATAGTAAAGGTAATCATAAAGTGTTTATGATGGGAAAAATAGAAGAGGGTAAATATAACTTATCGGATGATGGAAAAACGATACAACTTTTATCAAATAAGGGCGCAGGTGAAGAGATTGAATTAGTGGAAATTTCTGATAAAGAGTTGATTATTAAAATGGGAAGTGGAGATGGTGCTATGATTTTGGAAAGGGTTGCTGTTGAGGAAGCAGACAAACAGGTAGAGACACCAAAGAAAATTCAAAAGCAAACCGCTACAAAACAGCAGATAGCTGGAAAATGGTTGTTGGATGCGAAAAAAACTGCCGAAAAATTGACCAGTACACAGAGAGAAATGTTTGGTGAACTAATGGACGGTTCATATTTTGAATTTTGCGAAAATGGCAAGTACAAAGCAAACATATTAGGTGCAAAAGCTAAAGGAAAATGGGAACTTGGCGCAGATAATTCAACTGTTATTGTACATGTAGATAATAGTACAAAAGTATGGAGTATTCTGAATGTTGATGATGATAATTTGGGGCTTTTGCAAGGAGATGCCGGGAAAAAATACTATTTCACAAGATAACCAATTCTTCAATGGAATTTTCGCACTATGCAAATGTTCCTAAGAACTTGGCGGAGAAGATTATTGAAGAAGCTAAAAAGTAAGACGAATTATTGAGCAATTGCTCAATTTAAATATTATACAAAAAGCCGGACTACTCTTTAGTAGTTCGGCTTTTTCTATTTGTGGCAAGGCTTGTTTATTTTCAAACTTTGTTTGGAGTTTTCTTTTTATTCAAACATTTGTTCAACAACTTCCCGGTCACGATTCGAATAAAAAATTCACAATTTAGACAAGATTGTTTGTCCAAATCGTGAATTCGTTATTTTGGATGTTTTTCAGTAGCAGTAGCAGTATCAGATTATGCTACCGCAATATACAGATAATACCACCCATCTATCGTCTCGCTTGCGCCAAACATATCGGGCTTATCGTTGTCAAGTTCCTTTTTAAATTTTTCGATATAATTGGTTTCGAGTTCTTCTATAACACTGAGTTTTTTGCTTTTGGTGAGTAGATAAAGGGCTTTGTATTTGCCGCCGTAATTGCCGAGTCTGCCATTGCGGTCGCCGGTTCTGCCAATTCGTCCGGTGTCATAATCTTTCATGATTTCCTTAATAGAGCGCGTGATTTTTCGCTTGGAACTCGGTGCGCCATATTTTTCAAAGTCAAACAAATATTTGTCGTGTGTATTGGCTTCGCTAAATTCGTCGGTGGCTTGTTCGGGCGTGGCTTCTTTTTCATTTTCTTTGTTTTTGTTGCGGTCGCGGTGTTTGCGGGCATCTTCTTCGTATTGTTTTTTCGAACTTTCTAAAATAGCAATGGTGGCAAAGGCAATGATTCCTCCTACAATTAATCTGGCTATAACATTCATATTGTCGTGATTTGTGATTGGTTAATTAGTCATTCGTTTTTATGACGTGATTCTATCGAATCGTTACAATGAAAGACGTAAAACGATTTTGTAAATCGTTCTGTATGATGCGAGTAAGGATTTGCAAAATCGTTTTACATGCACATAAAAAGAAAACGTACTTTTCAATAAAATGGTTTTGAAAAGTACGCTCGTTAAGAAAGAATTGTATTGTAGATAGTCGTCGGACGAATGTTTTTATAACCTGTTGTTGTTCATTCGATAAAGTATTCGTTTTCGCCAATAGGATTCGTCAGACGACAGGAGTATCATTGGAATTTGGGGTTTGGGATTTCCTAATTTTATCGTGCCAATACGTTAGACATTTTCACCAGTTCCGGTATTAATTTTTTCTCTTTAGTAATGGCTTCATTCAGAGGTGTATACACAACTTGCTGATTGACAATCCCCACCATAACATTACGCTCGCCATTCACGAGTGCATCTACCGCCCCATAGCCCAAGCGACTAGCCAACAACCTATCTGCCGCAGTAGGCGCACCACCACGTTGCAAGTGACCGATGACAGCTACTTTGGTTTCGTAATGGTCATACCGTTTTTGTACTTCTTCGGCGATTTTGTAGGCACCGCCGGTCTTATTGCCTTCGGCAACGATGATGAGGTTAAAGAGTTTCTTGCGTTTTTCACCTGCTTTCAAAATATCAACCAACTCATCGTAATTCGTATCAGTTTCGGGCAACATAATCGTACCCGCCCCCACGCCAATGCCTGTGTACAAGGCAATGTAGCCACTATCACGCCCCATGACTTCAATGAAAAACAAACGGTCGTGCGAGTCGGCGGTATCGCGTATTTTATCAACGGCTTCTATCGCCGTATTGACCGCCGTATCAAAACCAATCGTATAATCTGTACCGTACAAATCGTTGTCAATCGTACCGGGAAGACCGATAAAAGGGATACCAAATTCTTCCGAAAAAATATCTGCGCCCGTAAAGGTACCGTCCCCACCAATCGCCACAACAGCATCTATATGATTGACTTTCAGTTGTTCGTAGGCTTGTTGGCGACCTTCTTTGGTTCTGAAATCTTTGCTACGGGCAGTCTTCAAAATCGTACCGCCCCGATGGATGATATTGGCTACTGTGCGGGAGTCCATCGGTTGAAAATCACCGTTTATCATACCTTCATAGCCGCGTATGATGCCTTGAATCAACATACGATGACTGCTCGCGCTTCGTACAATAGCACGTACACAAGCGTTCATTCCGGGCGCATCACCGCCGGATGTCATTATCGCAATTTTTCTAATATCTGCCATAGTAATGAGTAACGAGTGGCGAGTGAATAAGTAACGAGTAACGAGTTATTACTCAATTTAAGAAAAAAACAATAACTCGTTACTCGCTACTCACCACTCAATTATTATATCCAAAACGTTTGAGGGATTTATCGTCGTTGCGCCAATTATCGCGAACTTTGACGAACAATTCCAAAAACACTTTTTTCTCAATAAATGTTTCGATGTCTTTTCGGGCTTCGATACCAATGCGCTTGATGGACTCGCCTTTGTGTCCGATAATGATAGATTTTTGGGTTTTTCTCATGACGAATATCGTTGCGTGTATGCGGACAAGGGGCTTGTTCGGGTCTTCTTTGAAGCTATCCACAACGACTTCGCAAGAATACGGAATTTCTTGTTTATAATGTAATAAAAGTTTCTCTCGAATAATTTCGGAGACGAAAAAACGCTCCGGTTTGTCGGTCAGTTGGTCTTTGGGATAGTAGACAGGACCTTCGGGGAGATTTTTCAAAATCCACTCAAATAATTTATCCGTATTGTGTTTGTTGATGGCAGAAATGGGAAATATTTCGGCAAATTTGAAGCGTTTGTCCCATCTTTGAATGAGTTGGAGGATTTCTTGTGGTTGAGCGAGGTCGGTTTTATTGATAAGTAAAAATACAGGAACTTCGGCGCGTCTTAATTTCTCAAAAACGGGGTCGTCATCTTCGTAAGTCTCCGTTACATCCGTCATAAAAAGCATCACATCGGCATCTTTGAAGGAACCGTCCACAAAGCGATTCATCGCTTCTTGCATCCTATACGATGGCTCTTGTATAATGCCCGGCGTATCCGAAAAAACGACTTGATAATCTTCTGTACTAACGATACCGATAATACGGTGGCGGGTAGTTTGGGGTTTGTTGGTGATGATGGACATGCGTTCTCCGACGAGGGCATTCATCAGCGTAGATTTGCCGACATTGGGGTGTCCTATGATATTGACAAAACCGGATTTGTGCATAGTGTGGTGAGAAGGGGTTAGGTTTGATTCTAAAATTACGTTTTTTTGACAAGTTCATCAAGGTAGTTGACACTTTTATATTTAAAGTAAATAAATCCCGTCATTCGTCGGGACAAGTTGTAAAATGTAAAATAATAAATGTAAAATGTAAATTTGTAGGACGCGAGTGGACGCGAGACATTTTTATTTAATTGATTTTTAAATTTTTAAACAATAAAAAAATAAAAATGTATTGTATACGTACTACATTCCGATAGTTATCCGAATTTACATTTTACATTTCAAAAAAAAGTGTCAACTAATTTATTATTTGGATGAACTTGTCCGTTTTTTTGAGAAATTTAGGGAAGTTCACAACTTACGAAAATTTCAAAAAAAAATTCCAAATTCCAAAAAAATACTGATAGAACGTATTTGAACTGGAATTTGGAATTTGACGCTTGGAATTTGGAATTTCTCATCCTATGGCATCACCGTACCGACAACTCCCAACTTGACCGTCACTTGTGTATCTTCAAAGATTCTGACGGAAGTATCGCCATTTTCAAAAGACCAAATACGCACCTGCACCAACATATGTTGGGCATTTTCAGCGATATTATTAAAACGGCTTCTGGTGAGTGGGATAAATGTTTCCTTTGTGGCAGATTCTACAATTTCGCCAAGGTCATTTACTTGAGAGGAAGCGAAGAGTTGTTCGGCAGGGTCCAACAAACGGTCAACGACATTAAAATTTTCATCAGCAAATAAAACCTGCAATTCTACATCGGCGGGAAACTCATTTATTGTCACCAATTTAAATTCTACATCACCTACATTGTCGAATGTTTCGTCCAATGTAAATTCAAATGTATCTGTAACGGCAAAGCCATCTACACGCCCAAAAAGCGGTAGTTCTACTTCGGCATCCAAATAAAAATTACTGCTATCTGTTACAAAACTGGTAATCGAAATATCATTATCAGGGTTGGAATTGACTTGTGCATCGTATTCAAAATAAATGATGGGTTGTCCGATAATATTTTCGAGATTAGAGTTTTCGGTTGTAATCGTGACAACTGTTTCCTTCGTCTCACCAATTTCATTGATACTAGGATAATTAAAATCTATACCTTGTGTAAATAAATCATTTCCAAAAGGAATCACTTCGCCGTCAATCGTAATGGCGTTCAGCACATTGAAGGAAGTACGCATCGGGAATCCAAAAGAATTTTGTGCGGTAATTGTCATCTTTGGTTCTTCAAAAAATACTTCACCCGCAGCAAAGTATTGATACAAATCCATCTCAATAGAATCTAAAGGTACGAAGAAAGACCCCGTTCCAAGAAAACCTTGTGCATAGCTATATACAGGGTCTTGGAAATCAACAACCACAAGAGGAAGTGTCACAGGTGTATTGGAATCCACCAATCGGGCGGTATAACGAAATACCATCGAATCACTCTGCGGCGTGAGGATATAATTCGACAAATCGTAATCTTGTATAGAAGGAAATAGCGCAGGAACAGTAACCGTTTTGTTAAATTCTTCTCCATTCAATGTCGCTTCGGGTATATTAAGTGTAAATTCAACATTTTCAGAAAAATTATGCCCTGCCGTAATTCGCATTACACCGCTTTTTGCCCGAATAAAATCTATTTGAATTTCTTCCGGTATCGGATAGGGCAATTTCATGATACTATCAACCATCGGAAAACTTACATCGGGAATAAGGTCGAGTATGTCCCGACTCTCAATCGCAGAACCACCACCACGATACACCAATGTAATGCGTTGTTGGTCATCAATGAGCAATTCGCCCGAATTGACATAATTTTCAAATAAATTAACCGTATTGACCGTCGAGTTGAATAGCGTAAAAGCCAATTCGGGTTGCCACTCATCGGTACTGATATTTTCAAATTTTTTGCAAGCAAAAAAAACGCTGACTATCGTAAAAAATAATAAAATATAACGAATATTCATGTTGATAATTTGATGTGATTCTTGGGAAATAGATTAGAGTCTGTTTTTACTTCGTTCTCTATTCGGTGTTAATGTGTAGGGTACAACGAACATAGTACGCAGATGTTTTGGGCAATTTGTAATAACAAAAAAAATGCCGCATTTGAGATACGCATAGCAAAGATAGTCAATTCGAGTGAATGAATTAGCATAATGCCGAAACACGACAATTTGGTAGTGAGAAGAAAATTAAAAATTAGCGCGAGTTTGGTGTAGAAATTTATTGAAAATCAGTTATGCTGTGAATGGGGTAAATTTCGGAAAATAATAGTTTTACGAATGAACCCGTAATGACTGCTTTACAGGCTGACCGCGAATACCGTAATGACTGCTTTAGCTGTCAATTGTATTATTATTTTAACTTTTAATTAACTCAAAAACAATAATATACAAATATTTTTCTAAGTCACTTGATAGCTAAACAGGCTGACCGCGAACTCGTACAGGCGATTTCAATCGCCATGTTTAGTATAATTTTTATTTATAATTTACTGTAAATAAATGTTATACGAGTTTTATTTATTTTTTACATGGCGAATGAATTCGCCTGTACAGTATTCGCGGTCAACCTGTAAAGCA
>CALCMV010000349.1 GCA_937967535.1 uncultured Saprospiraceae bacterium | reverse complement strand
TATAAAATGATTCAATAAGTAAGTCTAATTCAATGTGTTCGTCAATTTTGAATTTTAAATAATAAAAAATATTTACTTTGTTAATTGTTAATTATCAGTAAAAAACAAAGTAAAATTTAAATTAATTTGTCATTCAAAATTTGACGAAGACACTGAAAAACGGGTTTCTATTTGTAATTTTTAATTTGAGGAACATATTATATTGAAAGTATCCGTTTTTTTTATTAATTTAAACGTTGCAAAAATACATAAAAATATCGCTTAGGAATAGGTATAAATAAGTTTGCGCTTTTAGTAACTTACTTTTGCCTTCCTCCTTATACACATACGCATGAATTGCTTGAACAATATTACAATAAAATACAACAATCCACTCGCTTTGTATTTTCAAAATACAGGGAAAATCAGTTTGGAATTTGGAATTTGGATTTTAGTGCTTCTTCTTCCTGTGTCAATTTTCGCACAAGGCATCCACACCGAATTTGGTAAAAACCGTGTGCAATACAAAAAAATAAATTGGCAACAGGCTAATAGCGAACATTTCACCGCCTATTGGACAGAGGGTGGGCGACCTCTCGCCGAATATGCCCTCCAAATGGGCGAAAAAGACTTTGCCGAACTCCAAAACCTGCTTGAATACAAGATGAACGACAAAATTCATCTGATGGTCTTCAACGATTATAGCGATTTCATGCAAAGCAACGCAGGAAGCGACTACAACAATTATCACAATAGCGGTATCGCCCGCGTTGCTGATAATAAAATTTATATCTATTTTGATGGCAGCCACAGCAACCTGCACAAGCAGGTGCGTGAAGGCATGACGGAGGTGTTTTTGCACCAAATGATGTACGGCAACAGCCTTCAAGAAATCGTGCAAAATGCCATGTTGCTCAACCTTCCTCATTGGTTTACCGAAGGACTCAAAGCCTACATAGGCGAAGAGTGGAATACAGACCTCGACAATCTTCTCCGCGATGGCATACAATCCGGTAAGTACAAGAAATTCAGCGACTTAGTAGCGGAAGACCCGCGCCTTGCAGGTCATTCGATGTGGTATTTTATTGGTCAAAATTATGGCAAATCTACCGTCTCCAATTTACTGTATCTGACGCGCATCAATCGGAGTATTGAGCAGGGTTTTTTATTTGTTTTGGGCAATAGTTTTCGTACTGTTTCCCGCGAATGGCAGAACTTTTACCAACAGCGATATTTGCAAGAAACTGACAAATATGAGCTTCCTGCAGGCGAATCTGTGCGCCTTGCACACACGCCTGTGCGTATGTGCAAAATTGCGCCAAAAGGTGAGCACATCGCTTATGTCACACAAAGCGACAAGCGATACAAAGTCATTCTAAAAGACCTGAAAAACAATAGCGAAAAAGTTCTTTTTAAGGGAAATACCAACTTTAATTTCGGATATGTGGCAGACGAAAATTATCCGGTACTGGCTTGGAGTAAAGGGAATGAATTGGCGATAATTTTTGAGAAAAAAAATAAGATAAAAATTGCGATTTATAATGTTTCTGAAAATAAAATAAAAAATACGAATGAAGTGGGCGGTGACTTGGAACGCATCACACATGCAGACTTTGTGAGTCGTCGTCAATTGGTGGTATCTGCCTTGAAAAATGGACAATCTGACCTCTTTTCGATTAGTACGAATGGTGAGCAAGTTCGTCATATCACCCGCGATTTTTATGATGAACGCGACGTGGCTTTCGTTCAAATTAATGGGCAAAAAAGCCTCATATTTGCCTCCAACCGCGACCAAGCTGTCGTAAAAGCAACTTCTCGTATCATTGCCGAAAAAGCCAAGACTTTTGACCTCTATCTGATGCCTTTGGAAGCCGAAAAACGCAAGGAAATCATCCGCCTAACCAATACACCTTTTGCAAATGAACGCCAACCCGTCCAACTTGACAGCCTGCATTTTGCATGGTTGGGTGATGCAACCGGAATGTACAATCGTTATGCGGGAAAACTGGAACAGGTTGTTGATTTTTACGAAAAAAACATAACACTCTCTGATGGTAAAAACATAACTATTGCCCAAGATTCTACCTTGACATTGCCGGATAGTATTACGATAATTGATGAACAATTAAAGCCGATATACAAAAGCATTGTCGCTACAAAAGCCAATAGCAATCAACTCACCGGAATATTGCAACACAGCACAACGAGGCGCAGCCAAAAAACCGCCGATTTGGTACTCAATCGCGGCAATTATCATTTGATTATCAATGAAATTAATACAGCAAATAATTTTAATTTAAAAACGACTCAATACCGCAATTACAAACCCCTAAAAGCCGCAAAACCTAAGCAACCTAAGGCAGTTTTTGATAATATTTTTGTAGAAATTGATAAAAAAGAAACGGAAAATGCGCCCGAACCCGAACCCGAAATTCAAGAAGAGCAAGAAAATTCAGATTACTTTTTTCAAAGCAGATTTGATGAAATAATTGAAGAAAAAAAGGAAGAACCTGCACTCGAAGAAGGGCTTGTTTCGGAAGATATTGCGCTTGCTGAACCAAAAGAAAAAAACACAAAAACCGCCATTCACCCGCGCAATGTGAAAGATTATAAATTGAAGTATCGGACAGATTATTTGGTCGTTCAATTTGATAATACGCTGCTTTTCGACGGTTATACCAATTTCGACCATACTTCTACTTTTTATCAGTGGACTCCCTTCTCTGCCCTCTTTGAAGCAGGCGTTAAAGACCTCATGGAAGACCAATCTTTCAGAGGAGGTTTGCGACTGCCTTTTGAATTGAATTTTCCTGAATTTTATTTGGTTTATAATAATAAAAAAAGACGTATTGATAAGCGGTTTTCATTTTATCGTTTGCCGCGTATTTTTGCGGTTGGGAGTGGTAATTCATTGTTATTCAATATAAAAAATATTACAAATTATTTTGAAACGCGCCTCACATATCCTTTTGATACTTACCGGAGTTTGCGCGGATTTGCGACCTTGCGTTCTGACCAAAATATCCGCGTGGCTACTGATGTCAATACGCTCGAAGTACCTACCGACCAACAAAATCGCGCCTTTTTCCGACTCGAATACGTACATGACGATACGCGCAGCATGGGCATCAATCTTCGCACAGGCACACGTTACAAAGTATTTGCCGAGACTGCCAAACGCTTCGATTTGGGTTTTCGGGAAGATACAGAGGCACAATTCTATCCGGGTTGGATGGCTACATTGGGCTTGGATGCGCGGCATTATCGCAAATTGACCAAAAACATGATAGTGGCTACTCGCTTGGCAGGGGCTACTTCATTTGGCAAAGAAAAACACCTCTATTTTATGGGAGGCGTAGATAATTGGTTGATACCTGCCGAGCGCAACAACCGCGAAGTCAGCGTACCGAGTTCGCGCGAAGAGTTTGCTTTTCAGACGATTGCGACGAATATGCGCGGCTTCCAAAGCAATATCCGCAACGGCAATTCATTCGTGGTGTGGAATACCGAACTCCGCGCCCGATTGTTCAATAATACGACGCGCACCTCTTTCCGCAGTTCGTCTTTTATTCGCAATTTGCAAGGTGTACTTTTTGCAGATATGGGGACGGCATGGCAGGGAGTTTCGCCCTTTAGAGAAGATAATCCATTGAATACGGTCTTTGTGGAGAATCCGGTGGTGACGGTGCAGGTCAATTATTTTCGCAATCCGATTGTGATGGGCTACGGTCTGGGTTTGAGAAGTATTGTTTTCGGACATTTGGTGCGACTGGATTATGCTTGGGGAATTGAGACAGGCGAATTGCAAAACGGACAGATTTATTTGTCTTTAGGGATGGATTTCTAAAGCAAGACCTGTTCCTGATTCCTTATTTATGAAAGAAGTTTACAACAGCGAAACTTTCCGAAAATCCGGTCACGAACTCGTCAATTTACTCGCCGACCACCTTGCCGCCGCACAGCAAGGCAGTATTCCTGTTTTGCCGTGGAAAACCCCGAATCGGCAAGTCAAATTTTGGGAACAATACGACTTGGAAGACGGCAATGCGACCACACTTTTCAAAGATATTATTGAACATTCCATTGCGCTGAATCATCCGCGATATGCCGGGCATCAAATATCGCCTGCTGCACCTGTGACAGCATTAGCCTCTCTGGTAGCAGCATTTATGAATAACGGAATGGGCGTATACGAAATGGGACCCGCTTCGACGGCTATCGAAAAAGTGGTGATAAAATTTTTTGCAGAGGCGATTGCTTATGAAGCGGGGGCGGATGGTTTTATGACTTCGGGCGGTACGCTTGCTAATCTGACGGCATTGCTCGCGGCACGTAGCGTACACGCCCATACAGATGTATGGCATGCGGGACATGCCGGGCAAAAATTAGCAATCATGGTATCGGCAGAGGCGCATTATTGTGTGGATAGGGCGGCGCGAATTATGGGTTTCGGCGAGGAAGGCATCTTGAAAATCGAAACAAATGAGCGTTTTCAAATGCAAACTGACCAACTTGACGCTCAATTTGAAGCGGCAAGCAAAAAGGGCTTGCAGGTCATTGCCATCGTAGGCAGTGCATGTACGACTTCGACGGGAAGTTATGATGATTTGGAAGCAATTGCGGATTTTGCAGCACAACGCGGAATTTGGTTTCATGTGGATGGGGCGCATGGCGGAGCTGCTATTTTCTCCGAAAAATACAAATCACTCACAAGCGGCATACATCGTGCGGATTCGGTGGTGATTGATTGTCATAAAATGCTGATGACACCTGCTATTGCTACGGCTTTGGTCTTCAAAAATTCGCAAAATGCCTACAAAACATTTAATCAGAAAGCTCAATATCTCTGGAAAGAAGCCGCCGAAGAAGAATGGTACAATCTCGCCAAACGCACATTTGAATGTACAAAAGAAATGATGAGTATTAAGTTTTTTTGCTTGATGCAATTGTATGGTAAACAGGGCTTTGCAGATTTTGTGGAAAGGCTGTATGATCTAGGAAAAACATTTGCAAGGCTCATCAAAAAAAGACCACAATTGGAATTGGCTACCGAACCGGAATGTAATATCGTTTGTTTTCGGCTGTATAATCCTGAATTGGATGTGGTAGAAAATAATCGCATCAACAGTAATATTCGACAGAAAATTATCGAAAGCGGCGAGTTCTACATTGTACAAACTACTCTAAATAATATTGTTTATCTACGAACAACTTTAATGAATCCTTTTACAACTGAAACCGATTTAGAAAACTTGTTATTAATGGTTAATGATTAATGATTAATGATTAATGATTAACGCATTTTGCTTTATGTTAATTTAATATTTACCGAAATAAAAAAATGTGTTTTAATTGACAATGTGTTCGCCAAATTTTGAATTATGAATGACAAATAAATTTAAATTTTACTTTGTTTTTTGTTGATAATTAAAAACTAACAAATTAAATACTTTAATTATTTAAAATTTTTCATTCAAAATTCAAAATTGGCGAACACATTTCTACTTAAACTTAAACTTAAACTTAAACTTAATCTTAATCTTTCTATCTAGAGATAACGGAGGCGACACCATTATTGGCAGCCCAGAAAGATTTATCTGCACCGTCAATATCGCCGTTCATATTGAAATCGGCGGGTAGATATTGGTAGAAAAATCCGTTTTGTGTATCCCAAATGGCTTTATCCAAACCATTGATGTCGTAGCCGCCCGAATCGGTGATTTGGTTGGCATCACCTGCGTACATGGTGTACTTTGTGCCGACGAGTTTTTGTCCTGCGCTAATGGTATTATTTCGGCTAAAATCGAAGCTCAGGGTATTGCCGACTAGACTGACGGGGGCATCTGTGAGAATACCCGCATGGTTGCGATGTTCGACCATAATATAGAAGGGTCCTGAAAAGCTGCCATCCAATACGCAAGGGTCAAGAAACTCCACCTTACCGTCTTTTTTGAGCAAAGCGGCTGCTTGTGTTATTTCTGTGCCACTACTCGTTCCTGTACGAAAAGATACTAATAACCAGTCTACTACATCGGAGTCATAATTTGCATCTGTCCAGTTTGCGCCTTCTGTACCGGAGTAATTCCAGGGGGCAATATTATAGGGTTGACCTGCCGGAATTGGAGTGGCTAAAGCACTAACAGGGGTTTTGCCGGGCAACATTCCTCTGGAGTTCAAATCTGTATTCATTTGGTTTGTTGAGGCATTGAATGGTCCTTCCAAAAAGACGGTAAGGTCAATATTAATACAAAGTGCTGCCGGCAATTGAGTAGCCAAGCTAAACCAATCGCCATCATTGAATGATACTTGATTGAATGTGATAATATTTCCGGCTATCGTGGTGCCTGTGGAGTGGGTTGTGGCATTGGCAAAATTGCCATCGTCGCTATCAATCATCAGACCGAAATCGCTTGCATTGAATGGTCCGCTGAGTCCTAATTCTGCCAAGTCAAAACTCACCGAAACTGTTCCCACATTGCCTGTTTCGGATACACGCCATTCGCGTGCAATTCTTTGTTGGGCAGTACCGGGAAGTTCCGAGTTAATCACTGTTGTTGCCGCACCGTCATTGCCCCATACCAGATACTCGTTTTCGCCGAGATTACTTGGTACATTCATTCTGACTATTGCCCCTGTTTCTTCGCTTTGGCTGTTGGTTTGGATGAGATTTTGGTCGGTATCTCTACCCAGACCTGCGATATTTTCGGGATAATTTGTGTGATTAAAATACACATGATTTTCTACCGGAATATTGATGCCATAGCGAATATTCAAATAAGAATGTACTTGGTCCATTTCCGGATAAGTCAAAAAGCGATTAAAAATGATAACTTCCGCTATATCGCCTTTCCAGTAATTGGAAGCTATACCCGACCCGTCATATTCTTGTCCGAGTGAAGCTTCGTTTGCCCCTGAATTTTGCAGATTATGCGTCCAGGGGGCAGATAGTTCGGCATTTCTATATCCGTCTACATAAAAATCTTGTTCTATTAGAAAAGAAACCATTGTTTTTTGGTTGTGTACATCTTCATTCCACATGACGGGAACGGTGTTGTCATAGGTCAATTCACCAGTCAATTTATGTCCGAATTTGAGGCGGTCATTGCCATTGAAATGGGTAGATAAATAATAACCCACATCGCTATCTGCATGTGGCGTTATGACCATAAATATAGTGCAATCGTCCGAAATCGGACCGGCAGCCACATCTAGTCTCATATAATCATCTATACCGTCAAATCGTAGTATTTTGTGTCCGTTAATTTGGCTATTTACGAGTATAGGTCGTTGATTTGCAGTAGTTTGTATGCCAAACCTTGTGCTATTTCCATCTATATTGTTCCATCTTTGCACTTGCGCCCCTCCATTGAGTACGGTCTGTTCGTCTGCACGAAGCCACATGTATAAATTGGAAGAAACATCGCCCGGAGATTGGGCATAGACAGGCAAAGAAAAACTTGTCATAAAGACAAACGATAAACAGATCTGAATTTTTTGTGTAAATGTATTCATAACTAAATCAGGGTGGTAGATTGTAGCTGATGGATGTGTGAGAAGAAATAATTAATATATCGTAAAGCTACGGGGAGTGTCAGGTGTTTTTCGATAAAAACTATTACTAATGTGACAGAGTAAGATTATAGAAAGGTATAATGAGTTTCATAGTTCATAGTGAATAGTTCATAGTGAATAGTTCATCTTCGGAAATGTTTGCATACCGGGCAAACAAAAAAGAGGCAAACAAACGTTTGCCCCTTCAAAAATATTTCTCAAGTCTCTCTTCTCTCTTCTCAAATCTTTTATCTCAAATCTCTCGTCTCAAGTCTCTCATCTCAAATCTCTCGTCTCTCGTCTCAAGTCTCTTATCTCACCAAAGTAACATCTCCTGTATACGGAATACGCACCCCGTCGATAAACTCTACTTCGGCAAAAAACACAAAGACTCCCGGGTTCGATTCCTGCCCTCTGAATGTGCCGTCCCAACCATGTTCCGGGTCATTGGTCGTAAAATTACTATCTTCAAAAACCAATTCACCCCAACGGTCGTATATACGAAACGAAAGCACTTCAACAACGCCTTGTCCGCCAAAAATCATAAAAATATCATTTGCTCCATCACCATCAGGTGAGAAGGCATTAGGAATAAAAATATTTCTATCCTTATTCACATTCACCCGAATATCATCCGAAGCACGACAGCCTGTAATGCTATCAAGGGCGGTTACGATATAAGTCATATCTTCCAAAGGCATCGCATAAGGTTCGTCGCAGTCTGTACAATCCAAACCCTCCGGTGGTGACCAAGTGAAACCAAAATCATTGCCCGGCGGCTGATTAATTTGAGCAGAAAGTCGGATACTGTCGCCAAATAAAATCTCTACATCCGGTCCGGCATCTACGATGACTTCAAAAGGTTGCTCAACCAATATTTCATCTGTAAATACACACCCACCAACATCCTGCACATATACTGTATACAAGCCTGCCGCCAGTCCGAAAATCGTAGAATCAGGCACAAATATCTCATTATCAACCGAGTAAGTATATGGAGGGGTGCCGCCTGTCGCATTTTCTATGATGATGATACCATTTTCGTCGCCAAAGCAAGTTGCCGGCATCGAACTCAGGCTGAACTCCACCGCCGAAGGTTCACCAATGTTGACCTCTGCCGTTTCGGTACAGCCATTTGCATCCGAAACCGTAACGGCATATGTGCCGGGTACAAGATTAAAGGCTGTTTGTGTGTCTTGGAAACCCGTTTCAGCCGACCATTGATATGAGTAACTTGCCGTACCACCTTCGGGTTCTACAGTTGCGAAACCGTCGTTACCGCCATTACAACTCGGTCCTTCTCCCGAAGCATCCAGTGTCAATGGGAATAAAGGTTCTATCACTGTGATATTGACAGGTGGTGTGGAACAACCATTTGCATCAGTTATAACAAGTGTATAGATACCCGCCACAAGGTCGCTAATCGTAGAAGAAGCTCCGCTATCCGTACCCAGGGACATGCCATTGGCAAACCATTCGTAGGTATAGCTCGGCGTACCACCTGCCGGTTCTATGGTAATTGCCCCGTCGTTTCCTCCGACACAACTCACCGGAGTAGGACCGGGACCACCGGGAAATATCGGCGTAGGACCGTTTATGGTCAGATTGCCTACTACTTCACAACCTGTTGCATCTGTGACCGTTACGGTATGCGGACCGGGGCAAAGGGCAGTAGCTGTGCTTGTGGTTTCGCCATTATCCCATTCGTAGGTAAAGCCACCTGCACCGCCATTTGCCAGTACAGAAGCCGTTCCATCGCAGGAACCTACGCAGCTTGTGAGTTGGGTATTGATGTCGAGTACAATTTCGGGAGGTGCGGTCAAGGTCAAATTATCCGTAATCGTACAGCCATTCGCATCTGTGACGATGACGGAGTGATTACCTTGCGCTAAGGTATCGGCTGTTGCTGTCATTTGTCCATCGCTCCATTCGTAAGTATATGGTAATGTACCGCCTGTTACGGTGGCGGTTATGCTTCCTGTCAATTCGCCGAAACACGCGGGGTCGGTTGGGGTCAAGGTCAAGCCCAATGTTTCGGGTTCATCAATCGTAATTTCTGCTATTTCGGTACAGCCATTCAAATCTGTAACGGTAACGGAATGTGTTCCGGCTACAATATTGAGCGCAGTTTGTGTGCTTTGCGAACCTGCACTTGCCGACCATTCGTAGCTGTAACTCGGCGTACCGCCTGTCGGGTCCACCGTTGCCGAACCATCCGTATTGGCATTACAACTTGGTGCTTGTCCTGAAATTGCCAGAGTCAAAGGCATTAGCGGTTCGGATACAGTGACGTTGATAGGTGGTGTGGAACAGCCATTGGCATCGGTAATGATTACGGTGTAAGTATCTGCCGCAAGTCCCGAAGCGGTTTGTGTGAAAACACCTCCCGCATTGGCACTCCATTGGTAATTATAGCTGCCATCAGGATTTGGTGTACCGCCGGACGGGTTGGCAGTTGCACTACCGTCTAGACCGCCATTACAATTTACGGGGCTAATATCAATCATAGCCGTCACAGGTACGGGTTCTGTGATTTCGATGGAATTGATAGCTGTACAGCCATTCGCATCGGTCACAGTGACGGTGTGTGTCATTGCCGTTAAACCGGAAGCCGTAGCGGTTGCTTGGTCATTTGCACTTGCACTCCATTGGTAGGTATAATTGCCAAAAGTATCGGGCGTGCCGCCTGTGGGTATGGCGGTGGCTTCACCATCCATTCCACCACCACAATTTACATTATTAACTAAATTAATATCCACGCTCAAAGCAGGCGGTTCGGCAACGGTAACTTCTCCGCTAATTTCACAGCCATTATCATCTGTAACAGTAACAGTATGCGTACCTGCGGGCAAATTGGCAACACTAGCCGTCATTTGGTTTCCGGCACTTGCACTCCATTGGTAATTATAATTTCCGGTGGCATCGGGCGTACCGTCTGAGGGTGTGGCGGTAGCCGCACCATCCATTCCACCACCGCAGTTTACATCTTGGTCAACGGTAAGGGTCAATCCTAATGCCGTTGGTTCGGTGATTTCTATTTCGCTTGTGGCAATACAGCCATTATCGTCTGTAACGGTAAGGGTGTGTATGCCTGTTGGCAAATTATTGGCAAATTGACTTGTCTGATTGCCTGTGCTTGCACTCCATTGGTACATATAATTTCCGGCTGCATTGGGCGTACCGCCATTTGGATTGGCGGTAACTGCACCATCATTTCCACTGGCACAACTCACATTATTTATTAAATCAATAGAAACGGTCAGTTCCTCCGGTTCGCTAATATCTACGCTGCCTGTGATGGTACAGCCATTATCATCCGTAACGGTAACAGTATGCGTACCTGCGGGAAGCGTGGTGACGGTCGGGGTAACAAATCCGCCTGCACTCGCACTCCATTCGTAGTTATAATTGCCATTCAAATCAGGTGTGCCGCCGGATGCTGTGGCACTAGCCGCCCCTCCATTTCCACCAAAACAACTGACATCCATATCGTTATTTACGATAAGTGCAAGGGTATTTGGTTCTGTGATTTCGACAGAATTTGTCCCTGTACAACCATTGGCATCGGTCACAGTAATGGTGTATGTTCCTGCGGGTAAACCGATTGCCGTAGGCGAATTTTGATTACTGGCATTGGCATCCCATTGATAGGTGTAATTGCCACCTGCATCGGGCGTACCGCCGGATGCAGTGGCAGTAGCCTGTGCGTCCGTTCCGCCATTACAATTTACATTATTATCAATAACAATATCTACGATAACGGGCGTTGGTTCGGTAATTGTTATCTCTGCTGTTGTGAGACAGCCTTTGAAATCCGTCACGCTAATCGTGTGTATACCTGCGGGAAGGTTGGTGGCGGTAGCAGTAGTTTGGTTGTCTGCACTTGCACTCCATTGGTAAGTATAATCTGCATCAGGATTAAATTCTTCGAGTGAACCACCGGAAGCGGTGGCGGTTGCCTGACCGTCACTTCCGCCATTACAACTGACATTATCATCAACAATTGTATTGACCAATAATTCAGTAGGTTCGATAACTTCGGCTTCACCTGTGACGATACAGCCACTAGCATCGGTCACAGTAACCGCATATATCCCAATGGGTAAATTGAAGACGGTAGCAGTGGTTTGTCCACCTGTATTAGCACTCCATTGATAGTCATAACTTCCGCTAGCGTCGGGCGTACCACCTTGTGGTGTAGCGGTTACGAAACCATCACTTCCACCTGTACAACTTACTTCATTGCTACCAAGTATAAGATTTAAAATGGGTGGTTCGATAATTTCTATTTCTGCCGTAGCTATACAAGCGTTATCATCCGTAACCGTAACGCTGTGCATACCTACGGGTAAATTCGTAGCTGTTGGGGTATTTTGGTTGTTGGCAGATGCACTCCATTGATAATTATAATCGGGTGTACCACCTGCGGCTGCGGCAGTGGCTTGTCCGTTATTTTCTCCATTACACAAAATATTGTTATCCACCATCGCACCTATGAGCAATTCGGTAGGTTCGTTGATGACATATTGAGCGGTAGTGCTACATCCTACAGCGTCTATTATTGTTAGGGTATAAAAGTCGGCTGCAAGCCCTGTGGCAGTTTGTGAATTGCCTGTATTGGCATTGGCAGACCATGTGTAAGAATACGGAAGATTGGGACTGCCCGAAGGGTTGGCGGTAATACTACCTGTTGATTCGCCATTACAACCTACATCTACTGTCGTACCTGCATCTGTAATGATAACAGTACTTGCTACAAAAGCATCTGCTGTAGTTATGCAGCCTTGAGCATCGGTGACAGTCACACTGTAATTGCCGGGATTGAGGCTGGGGGCTGTATCTGCATTGAGTGTACCATCGTGCGACCATGCGTAGGTATATGGGGTTGTACCTCCGGCGGCGGCGGTGGAAATTTGTCCATCCATACTCACTTCACAACTTGCATCTGCATCTGTATTTGTATTCAATGTCAATAAGGCAGGTTCGGATAAAGTGGTGGACGCAAAGGCTTCGCAGCCATTGGCATCGGTCACGGTAAGTCCGTAGAATCCGGTGGGCAAATCGGCGACATTTTGCGTCATTTGCCCATTTGTCCATACATAGGAGAAGGGTGGTGTACCTCCTGTGGGGACACCTTCGATGCTGCCATTGCTCTCACCAAAACAGGTGGGACTGACTACATTATCCAAGAAAGCACCCAGCAAGGTCGGTTGTTCGACTTGAGCAGTAGCAGTAGCTTCACAACCATCGGTATCGAAAACGGTTACGGAATAGACTCCTGCGGCGAGTCCCCCAAGTGTTTGTGTACTTGCTACGGAGGTTGACCATTGGTAGGTGTAAGGTTCTGTGCCGCCCATTGGCATGGCAGTGATGCTGCCATCATCGCCATTATTACAGCTGACGCTATCAGCTACCGCCACTACGCTGAGGTTGCCTAGGGGTTGTCCTACTTCGACTTCGCCGGTGACAGCGCAGCCTAAATTATCAGTGACTGTAACGGTGTAAGTGCCACCAAATAAACCTGTAATGGTAGAAGTCATCTGATTATTTGACCATTCAAAGGAGTATGTACCACTGCCGCCTCCCGGTGTAGCGGTAGCTGTACCGTTGGCATTGCCTAAACAATCGGCATCGGTTGAGGTCAATTCTACAGTAGGTACAAACAGAGAGGATCCTTCATAGGTGCGACTACAGACTTGTCCGCCATCATCACTTACTGTGATAGAATAGGGTATTCCGGGAGGGTGGTTGGAGATAGTATATATCTCTCCCGGCGCAACTGTACCGCCCGGTCCATCTCCTGTAACGGTATAATTTGAGCCATCAAAATCGGGAAATCCACCACTAAATTCAAAAGTAATATCAACTCCTCCATCGTCATTACAAATTTGGTCAATCACAACATCAATAGAATCCAAAAAGGTAATAGCTATTGCTTGGTCGGGGTTGGAATCAAAACAATCTATCGTACCATTTACCCCAAAATCTACTCCGTACAAATCATCATCTACATCAAAGCTATATGCTGTAGTAACATAAATAGTAATGCCGGGCAAGATAGGTGTGCCGTTGAAGTTGGTGCCTACTCCGAGTGTACTTGTTTGTTCTAGCCCTGCAATATTGGGTGATGTTCCTAATATACCGACAAAATTGGGGTCGTCAGGAAAATATACGCCGGAAGGGGGTTGGCTAAACACAGCGTAGCCCACACCATTGTACATATCTCCATCCACATTATCGGTCAATATACCTCCCTCAAAGGGACCTGAGTAATCGCCGTTTGAAGTGATTTCCAAGACATCATCATAACATATCGCTGTATTATTCACGGTGAATGTACCGCCATCTGCTATTGGTTGTATGATGGTGACTTCTCCCGTTGCGGTACACCCCAAATCATCTGTAACTGTGAGCGTATATGTGCCGGAAGCCAAATTGGTGATGGTGGGTGTGTTGGCGTTATTCGACCAATTATAAGTATAAGGCGGATTGCCGTCGGCTGCGGTGGCAACAGCCGAACCGTTGGGCATTTGCCCACAATTTCCATCTACGGAGGTAAAAGTTACGGTAGGCGGGCTGATGGCATTACCCGTAAAGGTACGACCACAACCTTGTCCGCCCTCATCACCCACGACAACCACATATGGCTCACCCGCCGGATGATTGGAAATGATATATGTACCGCCCGACGCAACTGTACCGCCCACACCATCGCCCGTAATGGTGTAATTTGAGCCATTAAAATCGGGGAATCCACCGCTTAATTCAAAGGAAATATCAACGCTGCCGTCGGCATTACAAAATTGATTGATGGCTGCGCCAATGGAGTCCAAAAAGGTAACGGATATAGCTTGGTCAGGGTTGGAATCAAAACAATCTATTGTACCATCTACCCCAAAATCTACTCCAAATAAACTATCGTCCACATCAAAGCTGTACACGGTTGTAAAGAACCATGTAGAGTTGGGTAAAATGGGTGTCCCATTGAAGTTGGTACCGGCACTGAGTTGGGCGGGTTGCTCTATGCCTGCGATATTGGGCGACACGCCTAAGAGTCCGATAAAATTTGGGTCGTCGGGGAAATATACACCGGAAGGCGGTTGGCTGAATACGGCATATGCTACGCCATTATACATATCTCCATCTACATTATCGGTAGATATACCGCCCTCAAAGCTACCTCCATAATCACCGTTTGAGATGATTTGTAATACATCATCATAACAGACGATAGTGTTGTTGACGAAGAATGTACCGGCATCTGCCATACAACCGCAGCCATTGAGGGTAACGGTTGCAAAATTTAATAAATCACAATCATTACCATCATTGGTAATGGAAAAGGTATAATTACCATCTGTACCACCTACAACGTTGATGGGGGTACCTGTACCTGTTATCGTTTGTCCGTTTGGCGTGGTGTATGACCATGAGTATTCTGCTGTATTATCAATACGTGGATAGCCACCTGTAAGGTCTACTTGAATATTGCAATTATTTACAGTAACATTCGCATTGAGTGGTGGATTCATGTAAATGGTATACCCTTGTGCGGGGTCAAGTCCGGTACATTGAAGATCAATTGTACCGAATGTACCAAGTCCAATGAGTGGCGCAATATAGTAAGTAGCTCCCGAACCATCGGGTATTAATTCGATATTATCACCAAAAACAATTTGTCCCGGTCCGTTATTCCAAACACCAATATAGTTGGCATCATCAAATATATCTTGGTCGTCAGGTAAGGGACCACCGGCGGGAAAAGTAGTGAGGTTCAGCGGGTCGTCTAATACCCAAACCGCCCACAGTACATCGGGTAAACCGATTGCGGGGTCAGTAATTTCGTTTATTGTTTCGAGGATAAATGGCTCATCTTCAAAACACAGTTCGAGCATAGTCGGTCCAACTACCTGTCCGCCGGAACGTACACAGTCTTCAGCACAAGTCACTTCTATCGTCTGTGCTTCAGAACCGGAGCAGTTATCGCCGTCATCCCAGGAATAGGTGATGGTATAAGTACCGGGAGCAAGCCCAGATGGGTCGAATATAGCGCGTCCTGTACCGGTATCAGTGATGCCGGCACCCGTAAAAGTTGCCGTTCCGGTAGGTGCGCCGAAATTGACGGTAAAACATTCTTGGTTGTTATTATTGAGATTGCCCATGGCGAGTACATTATTGGGTGCTTCATCGAGGGCATAGTTGATAACTTCGTATTGGAAGAAGCCTGTTTGCTGATTATCACACCAAATAAAAGAATAGGAAAGAGTAGGGTCAAGATATTCGCCAAAGGCAATGAAATCAGAACCACCTTCTATCGGACCCCGATATGGTCCTCCCATATCAACAGGTGCCCAATAGCCAATCAAGTCGCCGGTGCCGTCAGGTCCGTTGTATATTTCGAGGCTGTTTTGGAAAGGAGCAGAGGCATCCGTTCCGATTTGGATGCCGAGCGCAGGCGTGATAAAACCATTGGGTTCGGGCATATTGCCGGGTCTTGCAACGAGCTCAAGCGGTGAGGAAGTACAATCAATCGTAGCAGGTAGCAGGTCTAAGCCACCGGGCGTATTTTGCAAGAAACTGACGGTACGACATTCGACGATAGAGCAGTCGGTACCGGCACCACCAGATGTTTGATTGACGGAGATATCGGTAGGTAAACCGGAAAAATTGGTAATCAAAAATACATATACTTCGCCTACCTGAGCATTGGGAATATCAGCGACCTCTACTGACTGCGGATCATAACTACAATCTACACCGTCACCATTGACACAGCCGTTGAAGAAGTCGCAGGGCACACCATTTGGGCATGTTCCACTAAGGGGGCAGCCGGTTTCCTGCGCTTGAAAAGAGCCACAATTTGATTGAGCCACCTGAAGATCGGGGTAAGGACCATAGACAATGAAATCAATATCTACATTATTTGAGTTGGTCAATGTAATTTCCAAATCACCCGGGCTATCTATCTGGAGATAATACCAAGCCGGATTGGGTCGGGTTATCAGGCAACCATATTGATTGCCCGGTTCAGCATTTGTATTGGTACTTGCCGGAAATGACGCACCAAAATCGGTACAAAACGGCTCCACTTCAGCACATATAGCTCCTTGTGCGAAGATGAGAGCAGGAAATATAAGGGTGATTATAAAAACAAATGAAAAGATATATTTTTTCATGGAAAAATATTGTTGATTGATACAAACCATTTGGGATTTGATGCTAGGAATTTTAGAGCCAATGTGTTCGCCAATTTTGAATTTTGAATGAAAAAAAATATTTATTTAATAATTATCAGTCAAAAACAAAGTAAAATTTAAATTAATTTGTCATTCAAAATTTGGCGAAGACATTTCGGCTACCTGTTTAAGTTTGCTCAACTTTGATAATTAGTAATTTACAAAATATTGTTATTCAATGAATTATAAAAAACTATGAACTATGAACTGGCAACTATGAACTGATAGCCGACATTCTTAATAACCTGTGGGTTTTTCCGCTTTGATTTCCTGCATACGTTTTAGAGTAGCACGATATTTTATAAGTGTGGTTTCATTGTGGTTGGGGTCGGCTTTGAGGGTGGCTATTTTTTGTTCCATTTTCTTGATATTGGCATCCAGATTTTTGTAGATGTTCGGACGTGCAGTACTGCTGAATTGAGGTTGGACAGTTACCTTAGACTGAATAGCGGGTTTATTTTTAGTCTCTGCTTCTATCTTAGTAACTCGTTGATAGACCGGTGTTACTTCCTTTTTGGAAGTGTGCATAATAATCGTAGATTGTGCTTGCTCGACTGACTTGACCTGCTTTACTTTAGGTTGGATATTTACATTTTTTTGTGCAAAAATATTTAGTGTCAATAAGCAAATAATAAGGGTCAGCAAGGCAAAACGTTGTTGTATCATAATTACTCTAATGATTAATGATGAACGGTTAATGATTAATGGTTAATAAGGCAATTTTCCTAGGCGAAAATCGAAATATTAATCATGAATCATGAATCATTAACCGTTATAAAAGATTTTTTTTACGTAAGGCTATCCATGAAACAAACAAGAATAGCGCGTTTGCCAGATTGAATCCGGCGATGAGTAGAATATTGCCAATTTGCGGAAGGTAGAAATATGCTGCTGCAAAAAACAAGTAAATAAACAAAGGATTGAACAAAGCTACCCAACGCGGATAACGGGTTTTCAAAGACAAAATCAATATCATCAAAGTAAGGGATAATGCAGCAAAACCAAATATCAATACTACCCCCAAAGGCTCGAAGTAAACCCGCAGATTTTCAATGTTTTGTCCATCCTTTAATGCTTGTGCAACGAATATCAAACTTGAATGATAACACACCCCCGCAAAAAATACCAAAACTACTACACCAAAGACCCCCCATGCTACATTTCCCCCCATCGGTTCGAGTGCATGACAGACCATCCGATAGCCTGCTAAAGTCAATGGAATCGTAAAAATTCCGAGAAAATGCCCCCAAATCAGCCCTTCGTATGGTATCTCAGTGAAGAAAGCATACGACCTATCCAACATATCCATACCCGGAATATACAACAACAACACATCTGCCGCCGCCCCCAAGACCGCACCTGCGATACCGAGCATGAACAGGAAGTCTGTCATTTTTGTTGATTGAGTCGTAGTCATATTAATGCGGCAATGTTGAAATGCGATAATGCTACAATGTTTTGACATTGAGCAATTCGCAAGGAAATTACAAATTCGCCACAAAAATACGGTTTTAGAGGTATTTAATTTCTTAGTTTTGTCGTTTACACAAAAATTAAATAAGATTAAATAAGAGAATGTGATTTTTGGGCAATTTAAAACATTGACTTGCAGTGTATTATGCTAATGGTAATTCACACATTTTAAAATAAAAAATCATTCAAAATTAATTATAGTATGCGTTATATAATTTCTTTATTTTCAATCGTTTATTTACTAATGCAATTTTCAGGCTGTGTCATGCAAAATCCACATAAATACCTTGCGCCCGGCTATTGGCGGGCTACTTTGCAATTGGTAGATGATAAGCAGGAGAAGAAAGAATTTGTACCGCGTGACCGCAGCGAAAAATACCAAATTGACGAGGTGACAGACGGCGAGTTACCTTTTCTTTTTGAAGTAAAATATGAAGATGAAGACCGCTTTCATATTGACATTATCAATGGGGAAGAGCGTATACGTGTAAAGCAGGAAGACATCATCGTAGGCAGAAATCCCTCCACAGGGCAGGATACGCTGATTATACGTTTCCCTCACTACGAATCCTATATCAAAGCCATTTACGAAGAGCGTGTGATGGAGGGCGAGTGGGTGGTCGAAACCCGCGAAAATTATCGCATTCCATTTACGGCACGACATGGCGAAAAATACCGCTTCACGACCCTTCGCAAAGCTCCTAAAATTGATGCAAGCGGCGACTGGGCAGTCACTTTTTCGGAAGATGATGACCCATACATTGCCATCGGCGAATTTGAACAAGACGGCAATCACCTCGCGGGAACATTCCGTACCGAAACGGGCGATTTTCGTTTTTTGGACGGCAGTATTCAGGCAAATAAAATGTATCTTTCCTGCTTCGATGGTTCACATGCTTTTTTATATGAGGCAAAAATATTGGAAGATTCTACGATTATCGGCGCGT
Organism: uncultured Saprospiraceae bacterium; assembly: GCA_937967535.1. Classification (GTDB taxonomy): domain Bacteria; phylum Bacteroidota; class Bacteroidia; order Chitinophagales; family Saprospiraceae; genus JAHDEO01. Next base: position 113 of record CALCMV010000349.1, on the reverse strand, counting down.
TTTGGTCGGGCAGTCACTACAAAACGACTTGGGCAGCCAAGCGCGACCCCGATTTTCAATTGACCAGCCCCGAAGAATTGACCTATCTCAAAGACGGTTACGATAAGGTAGAA
>CALCMV010000348.1 GCA_937967535.1 uncultured Saprospiraceae bacterium | reverse complement strand
ATATATAGAAGCTATTGGCATTAAAAATAAAACATTTGCACAATACATTGAAATAGAGGAATCTAACCTAAGTGCTATTGTCAGAGATAAGCGTAAAATTAACCTGAATTTAGCCCTAAAATTAGAACAAATATTTGGCGTGGATGCTAATATTTGGCTGCAAATTCAAAGTAAAAATGAATTGCAAAAATTGAAAGAAGAAAGAAAAAATGATTATCGAAAATACCAACTTGCCGACTTACTGAAAAAAGCCGGATAAACACGTAGCGCGGTGCTTCCAGCCCGCGTCCCCGTAGAACGATGCTTCCAGCTCGTTCCTCGCGTATATAGCGCAAAACCAACGTGGCGCGGGCTGGAAGCACCGCGCTACGGGACGCGAACTGGAAGTGTCGCGCTACGTTTAAATCTTCTTCCGTCCTTCCAATATCTTCCTAAAAGAACGACTACGAATCTCCTCCAAAGTCAAGCCCGTTGCCAAGACTTCTTCCTCTGAAATCGCGCCGCTATTCAAGCCTCTCAAAAAGTAATTGAGCAAGCCCTGCCCCGTAGCGGCATCGTCAAAAATATCACCGATTAATGTAGCTCTTGCCGCCTTTTCTACAAAGGACTTCAGCCGCACCACCGCATCATCGTAGCTTTCCAAAAAGAAGGCATAAACGGCAGCGTAGCGCATCGGCAGTTGCGCCGGATTCAAGTCCCAACCTTGATAATAACCGTTCCATAGCGAGTGTCGGATATGGTCGTAGCCCTTTTTCCATGCACGATGTACAACCTCTTGATTTTCTTGCTGTTGTGCTGCCGTCAGGTCGCCGCGATGTGGACCGATGGGCATGGTATTCGTCGCGCCATCCGACAAAAATATGCCGGTATGTCCCAATGCTACCTTTGTCATGTGATGGGCAAAATCGCAGACCGGATGATTCATCTCCTGATACATTGCGGTGATATTGCAAGATGCGGTATAATCATAGGTACCAAAGTGCATAGCGATACACCGTCCCTTCGCCGCTTTGATGAAACGATACAGAGGATTGATGCCGTTGATGTCAAGGATAGATTGGGTGGTTTCGACCATCATTTCCATTTTCAGACTACCTTTCGGCAAGGAGAGTTTTTCCTCAAAATAATCGAAGCAAGCCGCGAGTGTTTCGGGTTGTTCGGGAATCGTCACTTTGGGCAACATGACGATGAAATTATCAGGCAAGTCTCCGCCCGTCAAGCCTGTGAGCGTACTCAGGAAAATATCCAAAGTCCGTAAGCCTCTTTCTTTCGTTTCTTCCGTAAAAGATTTGATGCGAATACCGATAAAGGGCGGCAATGAATTTTGCTCCATACCTTTGGCGACTTCCGTAGCTGCCTGCACCGCGATTTGGTCTTCCTCCTCATTGGCGCGATTGCCGAAGCCATCTTCAAAATCAATCCGAAAATCTTCTAAGGCTTCCGTCTGCAATTTATTGAGTACTTTTTGGTAAATCGCATAGGTGAGATACGCCGGATGCTGCGTTTTTTCTTCGTCGGACATCGCTTTCAAAGTCGCTTCCAAGTCCGCGATGTCTTGCGCCTCCGTTGGCAAATTTTCAAAGCCTTTCAACTCAAATGCCCGTCCGAAAACCGCAAAATTCGGCGCGTAAGTCAACAAGGTATTTAATGATTTTTCTTGAAAAGTTGCCGCGATATTTTGCTTGAATAAATGCGCTCCGCCATAAACCGTATGCACCGGCTGTCTGTCCGATTTATCGCCCGGATAGAGTTGGTTAAATGCTTGATTGGCTGCGCTTAATTTGCTGAATAATTGGTTTTGGGCTTGGTTGTCTATGCTTAATTTCATGTTGTGATTGTGTTGTGGTGTCGTAGTTTCGTAGTGTTGTGGTTAGCTACCTCTATAAGTCGAATATCCGAAGGGATTGAGCAGTAAAGGTACATGATAATGCGACTGGTCAAAGGTATTAAAATCAATGACGACTTTTGGATAAAAACTGACTTTATTTTGGGCAGCGAAATAGGATTTGGTTTGGAAACACATCTGATAATGACCGCTTGCCAAATCAATTCCGGCGGGGAGCAAATCGGTGATTCTGCCGTCTGCATTGGTGATGCCGAGTGAAATGGTTTGCCACTTATTTTCGACTTGTTTTTTTAATTTTATGCAAATGCCTTTCGCCGGTACACCTACGGATGTATCAAGTATATGCGTGGTGATTTGACTGACTTTATTCCAATAATTTTCCTCAAATTGAATGAGTTTTTTCAGTCGAATTAAGGTAATTTTATGTTGTTCTCCTTTGGCGATTTCCAATTCTTCGGCAGGAGAGTGATTGACTCTTTCTTTCAGCAAGTCCAGCATTTCTGATGCCGATTTCCCCGTAGCACATACGATGAATATATAGCCGAATTTTTGGAAATATTGCTCATTATAATCCGCTAATTCTTCAATCGTTTGTTGTGCTGCGGTATTCATACCTGCTTGTTCGCCGGATGCCCAATCTGCGGTATTGGCAAATTTTTTCTTCAAACTTTCTACATCGCCAATCTTCGGATGCTGGCTAAATGCTTCTAAGGCATCCGCTTCCTTTACTTCATTGTACCAAATGTCATTTACTTTTTCAAAGAGTATTTTTTCATTGTCAAAAGGAAAATGAGCTATCAATTTATCTACCCAAGTGCTTGAACCGCAACATTTGAATAGAGCCGCTTTTGCATCTTCTGCGGATAATTGATTGAACGATATTAGTGTATACATTTATAAGATTAAGATTAAGATTAAGTTTAAGTTTAAGTTCAACAAAATATTATTATTCGCGTTCTCCTTGCAATTTTTTTGTGTGTAAAACAAACTGCATAATAGGTAATTTTTTTAAGGTACAAAATTATATTTAAGTATCGAAATCCAAAAATCCAAATTAGTTTGTAACGAACTGAATACATCATTTCCTCCTAAGAGTATGTTCTATCAAAGCATCTGGTTTTGTTATTTTTTTCAATCAAAAACTTATACATTTTTGACAATTTTTTTGTATTTTTATTTTACTATACAAACCTAATGCTAAATCCCATGTATATACTTGATAACCAAATAGATACCTTCCCTATTGGTGAAAAAAAACTAATTGAAGAATATCTAAACAGAAAAAAAGATGAAGCATAACATAGATAAGGAATCACCATTTACGGGTGCTTTGACAGAACCTATGGATTTTGATTCAGAAGAATACAAAGCACACCGAAAATTTTTGGATGCAAGAATAAAGTCCATGTCGTCCGAAGAAAAAAGACAGGTAGAACTCATTCGTATGGAATATACAATTAAAAATTATCTGGATGCAAAAATAACAGATAATGAGATAATTACAGTAGGCGATTTCCTAAGAATGTATTTAGATAAGCTGAATATCAAGCAAAATAAATTTGCGAACTACATCGGTATTTTACCCTCCAATTTTAATAAAATCTTATCCGGCAACCGTACTATCAGTATAGAACTTTCG
>CALCMV010000347.1 GCA_937967535.1 uncultured Saprospiraceae bacterium | reverse complement strand
CTCTGTAAAGCGCGTAATTTGGGAAGCGCGAGGGTTTCTATTTGCTTATTGTACATCATAATGTGGTGTTGGCGAATGAATATATTGGCAAAATACGGAATTGTGTTGGGTTTCTTTTATGGGATTTTAGAAAATGATTGTAATTTGGGTGAGATTTTGTTTTTTGAGGAAAAGTACTGGAAGCCTGTGTTACTTTTAATAATAAATGAAATGAAATTAAGCACAAGAGAAATGCAAGTCGTCAATTATTTTGTCGGTGCAAATACTGCATTTCTCAAATGAATAGTAAAACACCTAATTTTTCCCTCTCAAATTCAACATTTTACAAAATAAAGCCTTATCTTTGCAGTCCATTTTTCAAAACATTGAAAATATAATAAATTTAAATGAGTGGGTTCATTCAAAATTCATTCATTCAAAATTCAAAATTAATATGTTAATCATTGACGTAAAAGAAAGCCCTTCAATTGACAGAGCTTTAAAGAAATACAAAAGAAAATTTGAGCGTTCGGGTACACTCAAAGAATTGCGCCGTCGCAAGCACTTCACCAAGCCATCTGTGTCGCGTCGTGCCGAAATCCTCAAAGCAAAATACAAAGAAGAAGTACTTCGCAAAATGGAGGGTTAAGGAAAGTGCCGATAATAATCTCGTTGAAATCAAAAACGTATTATTTGGATTTTCCTAAAGAAAAATATAATACCTTTCGGGTAGCCGTTTAAGTTTGCTCAACTTTGATAATCAGTAATTTACAATCCCGTATAGCTATCGGGATGTTATTCAATGAATTGTAAAAAACTATGAACTGGCAACTATGAACTGATAGCCTACCTTTCAACCCCTCCAATGCTGAATAAAATGAAACGAACTATTGCCTACATTCTATTTGTATCTATTATTATGATTACTTGTAAAGATGATACACAGACTCCGGACGACAACATAGAAGTTAGCGGTTTGAGCTATGCTAACAGCGACGAAAGTTTTGAAGATGCCAATACTATAATTATTGACGCTTTGAATGCAGTTGCACCTATTGGAATTATAGCGGAAGTAGTACATAGCGACAACGCAACATCAGTCGGGCTAACTCTAGACCCAACTAAAGTCATCTTATTTGGCAATCCGACTTTGGGCACACCATTAATGCAAAAAAATCAACTCACAGGCTTAGACCTGCCACAAAAAATGTTGCTTTTTGCAGATGAAAACGGCGCACTCAAAGTAGCCTACAATGACGTATCTTACCTGTCGCAACGACACGATGTAGGTGATGTTGAAAGTCTCAGCACCATCGCGGGCGCACTCAACAACTTTGCCTCAATGGTAGCCAATCAGGATTTAATGCTCTCTGACGGAGGCACCGTCCAACTCGCCGAAGGCATAATCGTCAAAAGCAGCCAAAACAGTATAGAGGATACCTACAACAAACTTATTGACGCAGTCAGCGGCAATGAACAATTAAGAATTATCAGAGAATTGGACCATCAGGCAAATGCCGCCTCTGTTAATTTGGATTTGGGACCTACCAAATTGCTTGTATTCGGCAATCCTAATTTAGGAACACCACTCATGCAAAGCACACAAACCATCGGTATTGATTTACCACAAAAAATGTTGGTCTACGAAAATGCAGATGGCGAAGTCAATGTTGCTTACAACGACCCTGCATTTTTAGCCGCACGACACGGTGTTGAAGGCAATGAAGATATTATAACAACAATGACCAATGCCTTAAATAACTTGTCGGAAATAGCAATAACCCCTTAATAGCGGTCAAAAAAAGCCGCCCGAATCGTGATTAATTATTTGACTGTTACTTAAATAAAAGTTACGGACTTGACTTTTACCATTCGATTCTCTATATTGTAGAATACAATCGAATGAAAATGAATGTATACCCCTCATTCAATATTAAACCAAAGTCCGTTTGAAGCAAAAACTTAAATCTTTCTTCCAATATCTCGAACTCGAAAAGAGATATGCCTCCCATACCATTCAGGCTTACCGGAATGATTTAGAGCAGTTTGGCTTATACCTTCGTACTACTTATACGATTACGGCTATGGAAAATGCCCAACACATACACATCCGTTCGTGGATAGTATCTATGTTGGAAAGCGGCATGAACACCACCTCTGTCAATCGCAAACTCTCTGCACTCAAGTCTTACTATAAATTTTCACTCAAACGCAATTGGTTGGCTATCAACCCAATGAACAAGGTTATCATGCCCAAAAACGCTAAACGACTCCCTGCATTTATCACCAATAAAAGCATGGCACTCCTCTTCCAAAACGTTGATTTTGGAGAAGGTTTCGCCGGGTTTCGCAACTGCCTCATGCTCGAAACCCTATACGCCACCGGCATGCGCCGCGCCGAACTCATCGGACTTACCCTGCAAGATGTTGACATGCACCACTGCCGTTTTCGCGTCATGGGTAAAGGCAGCAAAGAACGCATGATTCCCTTCTCCAACTTATTGAAAAAAACACTCGAAGAATACATCGAACTCCGTCACAAAACCTTCCCAAATATAGAAAAAAACAGCCTTTTTTTGACAGACAAAGGGAACTCTCTCTACCCCAAATTTGTTTACAATATAGTGAAGCGTTACCTGTCGCAAGTCACGTCGCAAGAGCAGCGCAGTCCGCATGTACTTAGGCATACCTTTGCGACCCACCTCACTGAAAACGGAGCCGACCTCAATGCCGTCAAAGAAATCTTAGGACACAGTTCGCTGGCATCCACACAAATTTACACGCACAATTCCATCGAAAAACTCAAAAAAGTATACGAACAAGCACACCCCAAAGCTAAAAAATGAATGAATTATGAATGAGCGAATGAGTGAATACTAATGAATGAATTTTGAATGAAAGAATGAATGAATTTAGCGATTTTAGATTTTGTGATTTTAGATTGATACAACCCCTAAAATATTTTTTAATCAAAAATCAAAAATCTCTCAATCAAAAATGATTCACTCATTCAAAATTCATTCATTGTCTATTCACTCATTCACTCATTCAAAATTCACTCATTAATTTTTCATCACCATATAAATAGATTGATATGAGAGTGCAAACACAATCCGTCCATTTTGTAGCAGACAGAAAATTGCTACAATTCATTGACAAAAAAGTGAACAAACTTGAAACTTTTTACGACAGGATTATTGATGCAGATGTCACACTCCGGTTGGAAAACTCCGGAAAAGTCAAGGACAAAATTGCCGAAATTAAACTCCAAGTACCCGGCGACACACTCATTGTGAGAGAAACCAGCAAAACCTTTGAAGGCTCAGTAGATAGTGCCGTAGGTGTGCTGCGCCGACAACTTATCAAGCGAAAAGAAAAAAGAACCGGAAGGTAGTAGAACTAAATTCAAAAAAAACAAATTCCAAATACCGGATAATTTCTACTAAACAAAAAAAAATCCGTTTTCGAGAGAAAACGGATTTTTTTGTGCATATGGAACGAAATAGCGCAGATATGCGTTATTAAAATCTAATTTGTTGGCAAATATCATATTTTTAAAAGCAAATTTCAACATACACACATATTGCAAAACCAAGCAATAGCTCAAAAAGAAAAAAACTTAAAAAAAAATGAAAAAAAGTGAATCAAACCCTTTTCATTTTCAGAAAAGTTCGTAAATTTGCAAGCACTTTGAGAAAATGGTCAGATTATAGAAGATAATTTGGTTAAAAACTTACAAAAACAACTAAATTTTGCCGATGTAGCTCAGTTGGCCAGAGCAGCTGATTTGTAATCAGCGGGTCGGGGGTTCGAATCCCTCCATCGGCTCCATTTTTTACTCATTTCTTCATAGACAATTCCGGGTGAATGAGTAAAAATAAAAAATGTCGAAAAAGTTCGACTTTTTTTTTAGATAAAGTGAAATTGTTAATTGTTTAATGAGTTGTGTTATTCGCAATTTTTGTCTTACAAAATATTAATAATAAATAAGTTAATTTTATTTTGAATTAATATTTAAAAAATAAAAAGGCAAATCACACAACAAAATAATTAACTGCTCAACAATAACGGGGGTGCGCCGGAGTTGGAGAGCCGGGCCAGACTGTAAATCTGGTGTCTATGACTGAATAGGTTCGAATCCTATCACCCCCACAGATAAAGTTTAAGCTAAAGATTAAGTTTAAAAAATTATTTTTTTTGAAAAAAATAATTTTCAAATTTAATCTTAAACTTAAACTTTACAAGCGGAAGTAGCTCAGTTGGTAGAGCATCAGCCTTCCAAGCTGAATGTCGCGGGTTCGAGTCTCGTCTTCCGCTCTCACTAATGAGTGAATTTTGAATGACTGAATGAGTGAATAATAATGCTGAAATGCGTTAATGTGACAATAAAAAACATTGTCGCATTATATCATTAACGCATTATCGCATTGAAAACATTCACTCATTCAAAATTTGCTCATTCACTCATTTCTTTGCCAATGTAGCTCAGGGGTAGAGCACTTCCATGGTAAGGAAGGGGTCGGGGGTTCAATTCCCTTCATTGGCTCGAAGTTCTCATTGTTTCATATACTACATTGCCCCACTATTAATATAGTTACATGGCTTCATAGCTAAATAATTTTTTGCAAAGCAAAAAATAACCATAAAACGAGTGAATAATCGAAACAATGAAACAATAAATAGCAAGCATTTTTTAATAAAATTTTCACATCAATAAAAATTTCACAAACCGATGGCTAAGGAAACTTTCAACCGGGATAAACCTCACGTAAATATTGGTACTATCGGTCACGTTGACCATGGTAAGACTACTTTGACTGCTGCGATTACTTCAGTATTAGCTGAATTGACGGGTAGTGCAAAAATGGATTACGACAGTATCGACTCTGCACCTGAAGAAAAAGAGCGTGGTATTACCATTAATACGGCACACGTAGAATACGAAACTGGCATACGTCACTACGCACACGTTGACTGTCCGGGTCACGCAGATTACGTTAAAAACATGGTAACTGGTGCCGCTCAAATGGACGGTGCTATCCTTGTAGTAGCTGCGACTGACGGTCCTATGCCACAAACTCGTGAGCACATCCTCCTGGCACGTCAGGTAGGTGTACCACAGATTGTTGTTTTCATGAACAAAGTTGACCTCGTAGATGACGAGGAAATGCTCGAACTCGTGGAAATGGAGGTGCGTGAATTGTTGAGTAGCTACCAATTCGATGGTGACAATATCAGCATCATTGCAGGCTCTGCACTCAAAGCATTAGAAGGAGATGCAGCAGCTACCCAGCAAGTCAAAGATTTGATGGATGCAGTGGACAAAGATATTCCACTTCCTCCACGCGAAGTTGACAAAGACTTCTTGATGCCGATTGAGGATGTATTCTCTATCACAGGTCGTGGTACAGTAGCCACAGGTCGTATCGAGCGTGGTATCATCAACTCCGGTGATCCTGTTGAGATTATCGGATTCCAAGAAGAAGGCGCAAAACCACTATCATCTACAGTTACAGGTGTTGAGATGTTCCGCAAAATCCTTAATAGAGGTGAAGCAGGCGACAACGCAGGTTTACTCCTTCGTGGTATCGAAAAAACTGCTATCAAACGAGGCATGGTAATCTGCAAGCCGGGGTCAGTAACACCACACGCTAAATTTAAGTGTGAGGTATACGTACTCGGAAAAGATGAAGGTGGTCGTCACAAACCATTCTTCAACGGATACCGTCCACAGTTCTACTTCCGTACAACTGACGTTACCGGTGACATCAAATTGCCAGATGGCGTTGAGATGGTTATGCCCGGCGACAACGTATCTATTGAAGTAAGCCTGATTGTCAAAATCGCTATGGAAAAAGGTCTTCGTTTTGCGATTCGCGAAGGTGGACGTACCGTAGGTGCAGGTCAGGTAACTGAAATTCTTGACTAATTAGAGTAAGCAAGGCAATCATATACCGATAACTATTGGTATGGGAAAGCTCAATAATTACTTAATGCGAACTTTCTTTACCTGACTTACGTTAAGATAAAACTTGTAGCTCGCGACATTTATGTCGCGGGCTTCAAGCATCTTTATGAAGTGCTGTTTTGAATTATAATTTGAATAACTAAAGAATTATTTCAATTTATTCATCCATTCAAAATCCACTCATTATACGGGCATAGCTCAACTGGTAGAGCGACGGTCTCCAAAACCGTAGGCTGTGGGTTCAAGTCCTACTGCCCGTGCAAATTTAGTTTATTAATTTATTAAGTTTTTTTGTAAAACAAATCACGAATAGAACTTGATAAACGTTATAAACTCATTAATAAACTAATCAACCATTCACAATGGAAAGTGTAATTTCATACATCAAAGACAGCTACAACGAGTTAGCCAATAAGGTAACTTGGTCTACATTGCCCGATTTGCAGAGCAATACAATCCTCGTACTCGTAGCCTCTGTTATTATATCACTTATTATTTTTGTTATGGATAATATTTCGAGTGTTATCCTCAAAACCCTCATTTACGGCACATAATTAATATGGCATACGGAGATAAAAGATGGTACTGTCTTAGAGTTATTAGTGGTAAAGAAAATAAACTCAAAGAACGCATTGACTTGGAAATTTCACGTTCCAACTGGGGAGATGTGGTGACACAGGTACTCATTCCCACCGAAAAAGTCTATAAAATTCGCAATGGAAAAAAAGTGATCCAAGCGAGAAACATACTACCCGGTTACATCTTGGTCGAGGCTGTCGAAGGCAAGTTTAGCGGCGAAATGGTACAAGCCATATCAGGTATTACCAATGTGATTCATTTTTTGGGAAAAACCAACCCAATCCCCATGCAGCCATCCGAAGCCAACCGTATACTAGGTAAAGTAGACGAATCACAAGAAGAAGGCGAATCATTGAGCGAACCATTCATTGTAGGCGAATCTGTTAAGATTATTGATGGTGCTTTCAACGACTTCATCGGAACCATCCAAGAAATCAACGAAGAAAAGAAAAAACTAAAAGTAATAGTAAAAATATTCGGACGCGGTACAGAAGTCGAGTTGAACTTCATGCAAGTCGAAAAGCAAACGTAGTGTTAATTTTGAATGAGTGAATTTTGAATGAATGAATTTACTTTTTCAACGTGTTCGTTTTTTATATTGAAAGATTTTTATGAATGAATGATAAAATTTAGAATGATTAGAGATTTATTATTGTAGCATTAACGCATTTCAGCATTGTCGCATTAGTAATTCACTCATTCAAAATTCACTCATTCACTCATTCAAAATTATAAAAATGGCAAAAGAAGTATCAGGATTTATCAAATTACAGGTAAAAGGAGGACAGGCAAACCCTGCGCCACCGGTAGGTCCCGCACTCGGTGCAAAGGGGGTCAACATCATGGAATTTTGCAAAAGATTCAATGCAGACACCCAAGACCGAATGGGCAAAGTATTACCTGTTACTATCACAGTATTTAAGGATAAATCTTTTACCTATATCATCAAAACGCCACCTGCGGCAGTTCAATTATTGGAAGCAGCCAAACTCAAAAGCGGTTCGGCAGTACCCAATCGCGACAAAGTAGGCAGCGTTAATTGGGATCAAGTCAAAGCTATTGCCGAAGACAAGATGCCCGACCTCAATGCCTTCACTATTGAATCTGCTATGAAAATGGTAGCAGGTACAGCGCGAAGCATGGGACTCAATGTTACAGGAGATGCACCCTGGGCAACCGCAGAAGCGGAATAGTGATTGGTTAATTAGTGGTTAATTTTGTATGAATCACGACTTAACAAATCCGTAAGTGAAAGAAATTAATTTTTCAATATTGAATCACCTCTTTCAGTATTGTTTTCAATAAAAAAGACGGAAAATTGTTAGCCGTTTGTCGTTCACCGTCAGATGTCTATCGTTCACCGTCCACCGTATAAATTATGGCAAAACTTTCTAAAGCGCGTAAAGCTGCAAATGAAAAAATCGAAGCCGGTAAGCTATACACATTAGAGGAAGCAATGGCACTTGTCAAACAAGTCAATACTGCGAAATTTGATGCGTCAGTTGATGTCCACATGCACTTAGGCATTGACCCGCGCAAAGCTGACCAAGCCCTCAGAGGTACAGTATCCTTACCACATGGTACGGGTAAAACCAAACGTGTTTTGGTATTCTGTACTCCTGACAAAGAAGACGAAGCCACCGCCGCAGGTGCGGATTTCGTCGGATTGGACGACCTTATTCAAAAGGTACAAGGCGGCTGGACAGATTTCGACGTAGTCGTTGCCTCACCTAATGTCATGGCAAAAATCGGACGATTGGGACGTGTACTCGGACCACGAGGACTCATGCCCAACCCGAAAACCGGAACAGTCACACCCAATGTCGGCGCAGCAGTTGCCGATGTAAAAGGCGGTAAAATTGCCTTCCGTGTTGACAAATTTGGTATCATTCACAATTCTATCGGACGTGTTTCATTCGAGCCAAAAAAACTTGCTGAAAATGCCAGCGAGTTGATTACTACGCTCGTCAAAATGAAACCCTCTACCGCCAAAGGTACTTATGTAAAGTCGCTCACAGTAGCTTCTACCATGAGTCCGGGTATCCCGATTGACACTAAATCCATTAAGTAATTAAATGATTTTAGATTTCAGATTTTAGATTGATTCAATCAAAAATCAAAAATCACTAAATCAAAAATCAATTTAAGATGACACAGGAAAAAATCGCTACGGTAGAGGCACTCAAAGATAAATTCACAAACTCACAATATTTCTACGTGACGGATTACTCGGCATTGACCGTTGAGCAAATCAACAACCTACGTAGAAAATGCTTTGAGCAAAATATTGAGGTCAAGGTATTGAAAAATACCCTTGTGCGTAAAGCATTGGAGCAAGTCAACGATACGGCATACACCGATTTGTACGACGCGCTCAAAGGTCCGACGGCTATTATGTTTTCGGATGTATCCAATGCACCTGCGAAAATCATTAAAGAATTTCGCAAAAGCCACGAAAAGCCCGTACTCAAAGCAGCATATATTGACACTGATATTTTCTTAGGTGACGACCAGATTGAGCCATTGAGCAATCTCAAATCTAAGAACGAATTGATTGGCGATGTTATTCTATTATTAGAATCACCTATCAAAAATCTTCTTGGTTCGCTTCAATCAGGTGGCAATACCATTTCAGGCTTGCTCAAAGCACTCGAAGAAAGAGGAGAACAAGCGTAAGAAGATTAAGTTTAAGAATAAGATTAAGTTTAAAAAATTCAATTTAAACTTAGTTTTAGACTTAAACTTCAACTTAATTCGGCTTCCACGCTACAAAGGTAGGTGTTCAGGGTTTTAGCTTTAATTTAGGTTTAAACTTCCATTTAAACTTAGACTTAAACTTAAACTTAAACTTATTGAGTAGCGACTTTATAATATAGAAAACGCATTTGGAAATACTTGTCGTTGTTACGGACTTCATATATTGCCGAACGATGTTTTCTAAAATTATTAAATAAAAAAAATACAAACGAATAATTACTTGGTAATGAATGTGTACCGTCCACTGTTGACTGTCCACTATCTCCCTTAAATTGTTCGTTTTCAAAAAATTATCATCATGGCAGATGTAAGCGCATTAGCTGAACAATTGGTCAGCCTTACCGTTAAAGAGGTGAAGGACTTGGCAGATGTATTAAAAGAAACCTACGGCATTGAGCCGGCTGCTGCTGCGGTAGCTGTTGCTGCAGGCCCCGCCGGTGGAGGCGGTGACGGAGGTGCTGCTGAGAAAACTGAATTCGATGTCGTATTGAAATCAGCAGGTGCAGCAAAACTCAAAGTCGTCAAAGAAGTGAAAAACTTACTTGGTTTAGGCTTGAAAGAAGCCAAAGCAATCGTTGATGCTGCACCGGGCAATGTAAAAGAAGGTGTACCAAAAGACGAAGCTGAATCTATCAAAGCAGCACTCGAAGCAGTAGGTGCAGAGGTAGAAGTTAAGTAAGCAAGATAGTACAAGTAAATTTGAACAAATGAAATAAGATAATTCAATATTTACAATTCATTGATTCAAAATTACTTGAAAAGGGATATGGGCTTAATCGAAAAATCGGTTAAGCCTATTCCCATATATTAGCAGCACTTTAAAATCTCAAAAAACACCGGAAAAGTTCGGTTATATTGTTTCAAGGTTCTATTGCTATTTTCCGGTTTTCATTGTTGTGATAGTTATTTTTTATTAAAAATTAACAAAATAGCAATGTAACAATTGAACAATGAAACGATCCAATGATAAAAAACAATCTCATCCATTTTTGGCTAAACATCATTACATGACAAAGGTAGCAGAACGCATCAGTTTCGGTAAAATCAAGCACGACAACCAGTACCCTGATTTTCTCGAAATTCAAGTTAAATCATTCCAAGAATTCTTCCAGCTCGAAACGACTCCTGAAAACAGAAGTAATGAGGGCTTATACAAAGTGTTTCAGGAGAACTTCCCTATCTCGGATGCGCGAAACATCTTTGAATTGGAGTTCTTAGATTACTTCATTGACCCGCCAAGATATTCTATCGAAGAATGTTCTCAACGCGGACTCACCTATAATGTACCACTGAAAGCCAAACTCAAACTTTCCTGCAACGACGAAGAACACGTTGATTTTGAGCAGGTTGTGCAAGATGTTTTTCTCGGAAATATTCCATATATGACACCGAAGGGAACATTTGTTGTCAACGGCTCGGAGCGTATCATCGTGACGCAATTGCACCGTTCACCGGGCGTATTCTTCGGACAGAGTTTGCACCCGAATGGTACGAAAATTTATTCTGCCAGAGTCATTCCCTTCAAGGGGGCTTGGATGGAATTTGCTACCGACATCAATACGGTGATGTATGCCTACATTGACCGTAAAAAGAAATTCCCTGTTACCACACTCCTTCGCGCTATCGGTTTCGATTCAGACAAATCTATTTTAGATATTTTTGAATTGGCGGACGAAATAAAAGTAACACAGAAAGCACTCAAAAAGCATCTCGGACGCAAACTTGCCGCACGTATCCTGCGTAGTTGGACAGAGGATTTTGTAGATGAAGATACGGGAGAAGTTGTAACGATTGAGCGTAATGAAGTCATTCTCGAAAGAGACGTGATTTTGGATGAAGAAAATATTGACCGCATACTCGAAACGGATGTCGAAAGTATCATTCTTCAGCGCGAAGACATCGAAGAAGATTATTCTATCATATACAACACGCTTCAAAAAGACACCTCCAACTCTGAACTGGAAGCGGTACAACATATCTATCGCCAATTGAGAGGTACAGACCCACCGGATGAAGAAACGGCTCGTGGTATTATCAATAAGCTGTTCTTCTCCGACAAACGTTATGATTTGGGTGATGTGGGACGCTACAAAATTAACCGCAAACTCAAACAAGATATTGACAGAGGCACGAAAACCCTCACCAAAGAGGACATCATTGCCATCGTCAAATATTTGGTGCGCCTGATGAACCAAAAAGCGGAAATTGACGATATTGACCACTTGAGCAATCGTCGTGTACGTACCGTTGGTGAGCAGCTTTATGCACAGTTTGGTGTCGGTTTGGCACGTATGGCACGTACCATCCGCGAGCGTATGAATGTACGCGACAACGAGGTCTTTACGCCCGTTGATTTGATTAATGCGCGTACCCTGTCTTCCGTTATCAATTCATTTTTCGGAACAAGCCAACTCTCGCAATTCCTCGACCAAACCAATCCGCTTTCCGAAATTACGCACAAACGCCGTATCTCGGCACTCGGTCCCGGTGGTCTTTCGCGCGAACGTGCGGGCTTTGAGGTGCGTGACGTTCACTACTCTCACTACGGTCGCTTGTGTACGATTGAAACGCCGGAAGGTCCCAATATTGGTTTGATTTCGACTTTGTGTGTACACGCGAAGGTCAATAAAATGGGCTTTCTCGAAACACCATATCGCCCCGTCAAAAAAGGCAAGGTGAACATGAAAGGTTGGCAATATCTCTCCGCAGAAGAGGAAGATATGAAAACCATCGCTCAATCTACGAAGGATGTAACCGAGAAAGGAGAGTTCATCAATCCGCGTGTGAAATGCCGTAATCACGGTGATTTTCCCGTACACGACCCTACCGAAGACCAAATCGAATTTATTGATGTAGCACCTAATCAGATTGTAGGGGTATCGGCTTCGCTCATTCCCTTCCTTTCTCATAATGATGCCAACCGCGCACTCATGGGTTCTAACATGCAGCGTCAGGCAGTGCCTTTGATTCGTCCGGTTTCGCCGATTATCGGTACGGGCTTGGAGGGCAAAGTTGCGCGGGATTCGCGTATGCTCATCAATGCAGAAGGCGGCGGAGAGGTAGAATATGTAGATGCTACGGAAATTGTTATCCGCTACGACCGCAACGACGAAGACCAACTAGTGAGTTTTGATGATAATTTGAAAGCATACAAACTTACCAAATTCAAACGCACCAATCAGGGAACTTGTATCAATCTCAAACCAATCGTCAAGAAAGGCGATAGGGTAGAGAAGGGCATGATTCTTTGCGAAGGTTTTGCGACACAAGGTGGTGAATTGGCACTCGGTCAAAATCTCCAAGTGGCATTTATGCCATGGAAAGGTTACAACTTTGAGGATGCCATCGTGATTTCGGAGCGTGTGGTACGCGAGGATGTATTTACTTCTCTCCATATCGAAGAATTTGAAATGGAGGTACGTGATACCAAATTGGGCGAAGAAGAATTGACCAACGATATACCAAACGTGAGTGAGGAAGCGACAAAGGATTTGGACGAAAACGGTATCATTCGCGTAGGGGCTTGGGTGAAAGAAGGCGATATTATTATCGGTAAAATCACACCAAAAGGAGAATCTGACCCAACGCCGGAAGAGAAACTCCTCCGCGCGATTTTCGGAGATAAAGCAGGTGATGTAAAAGATGCTTCGATGAAAGCACCGCCATCTGCCAAAGGAGTTATTATTGACAAACAATTATTTGCGCGGGCGAAAAAAGATAAAGCTAAGAAGCAACAAGAAAAAGAAGACCTCGCCAAATTGGACGAAGAACACAACCGCGCACTCGACGAACTCAAAACGATTCTGGTAGATAAATTATTGGTATTGCTCAAAGGCAAAACATCTGCCGGATTGCGTAGTATTTATAATGAAGAAAAATTGCCGAAAGGAATTAAGTTCGGACAAAGGAATCTGAAAGAATTGGATTATACCTCGATTGATTACTCTAATTGGACGGAAGATGACCACACAAATAGCTTGGTCAAACGCCTTCTGCACAATTACACCATTAAAATCAACGAGGAAATCAGCCGTTATAAGCGCGAAAAATTCAATATCAGCATCGGTGATGATTTACCTGCTGGTGTATTGAAACTCGCCAAAGTATATATGGCGAAAAAACGCAAACTCAAAGTAGGTGACAAACTCGCCGGACGACACGGTAACAAAGGTATCGTGTCGCGTATCGTGCGTCTGGAAGATATGCCCTTCTTGGAAGACGGCACACCGGTGGATATTTGCCTCAACCCGCTGGGTGTACCTTCGCGTATGAATCTCGGACAGATATTCGAGACCGTACTCGGTTGGGCTGGCTTGAAATTGGGGATGAAATTCGCTACACCGATTTTTGATGGTGCGAAAGATGCAGACGTACAAGGCTATATTGACAAAGCCGAACTTCCGGCTTATGGTTTGACGCACCTTTATGATGGCGAAACAGGTGATAAATTCCACCAAGAAGCTACAGTTGGAGTCATTTACATGCTCAAACTCTCGCACATGGTTGATGATAAGATGCACGCACGTTCTATCGGACCTTACTCGCTCATTACGCAGCAGCCGCTTGGTGGTAAAGCACAATTTGGTGGTCAGCGTTTTGGTGAGATGGAGGTATGGGCATTGGAAGCCTTTGGTGCATCCAATATCCTGCAAGAGCTATTGACGATTAAATCGGACGACATCGTAGGTCGTGCGAAAGCCTACGAAGCTATCGTTAAAGGAGACAATCTACCGACGGCAGGTATTCCTGAATCATTCAATGTACTCGTTCACGAATTGCGTGGATTGGCATTGGATGTGAAATTTGAATGATATTAGGGGATGGTGATTGGTGGTTGGTTTTTTAACTAATTATCAATTACCATTTTATCCATACTAAATAAAGCCAAGGTATTGGAATCTGCTAATACAAATGAGAAGATAACACTTTACAGAGGAGTGTCAAGTAATCACGTCAAATATAAAGATGCTTTGAAAGGGATTACGACACCAAGAGGTGGGCATAGTGATAGAGGACTACATAACTGGGGAGATACAAGAAGCATTTATACATCATGGACAACACAAAGGTGGGTAGCGGAAGACCATGCACTTGATAATAAAAAGAAAAAAGAAGGTGTCATACTTGAAAAAGAATTTGAAATATCCGAAATTAAGGATTCACCTGACATTTACGACGAATGGGAGGCACTTATTATCGGGCAAGTTACGGATGCGGATATTTATGTGATTACTGAACCGGAAACTATGCCTGTATTTGATTCACAATCAGGAAAATATATTGATGGTAGCAAGTTCTAACAAACACGATGTTGCGATTTCTTTGTTATTGAAAAATAAAGCAATATCCGCCGAATTTTTTGATTATCTTCAGCAGAATGAATATTTCTTTCAAAATAGGACGGTTGATGTAGAGAATTTCAAATTAATGGAGAGGCGTAAGATATTTATGCAAATGAATGAATCTTATGTGTCCGCTTTAATTCCGCTTGGAATATATTTTGAAAAAAATAATACGCCGCTTTTAATGTCTGAATTTGTCTTGGATAAAGGTTCAATTTATATTTTTTCTGATGAAAATATGAACAAAGTAATCACTTGGTATAGTAGTTCAAATGTCAATAGAAAAAAGATAAATTCGATTAACGAAGAATGTTTGGTAAAAGGACATACCCCGATGAATTATGAAAGCTACAATTATTCATCACAAAACGCATTTGAAATTTAAAATATCAAATAAAATGTACTTGAGTCAACTCAATGCCTATGCAATAGACGGCGAGTTGATTAAAGGGAAATTAGTACCTGATTTACAATGTATTATAGAGGAATATCCTGAAATCGAATTAAAAATTGATTCCGTAGCCATTAATGGAATTCCTGATAATAATACGTTTTCTATTTTGGTAAAATCATTTCCCGATAACATGGAAGAAATTGATATTGTGGGTAAACATTTGATTAGTGCATTGATAGAAAGTGATAATAAAGAAGTGGAGAGTCGGGAGAAAGTTGTTGTTTGATACTAATTTATGCAGAAATTTAAAACGTTGATACAGACAGCCTTAAAAGAAAAATTGAGACTATTGATCGCATAAAATTCATGGTAAATTACAACGTATAGTTTGATGAATAATACCTCATTTTCAAACAAAAATAAAAAAAATCCACAAGTCATCAGGTCAATTTGAACTTGCACTTGAAACTTGAACTTGAACTTAAATATATGTCTTTTAAAAAAAGCACTACCAACAGAGTAAGCAGCGATTTCAGCAGCATCACTATTGCCTTGTCGTCACCGGATGATATTCTGGAGCGTTCATATGGTGAAGTGTTGAAGCCCGAAACCATCAACTACCGTTCCTATAAGCCGGAGCGTGATGGTTTGTTCTGCGAACGTATTTTCGGACCTGTAAAGGATTACGAATGTTACTGCGGTAAATACAAACGTATTCGCTACAAAGGCATCGTATGTGACCGTTGCGGGGTCGAAGTGACAGAGAAAAAAGTACGTCGTGAGCGTATGGGACACATCAAATTGGTGGTTCCCGTCGTGCATATTTGGTACTTCAAATCACTTCCAAACAAAATCGGTTACTTACTCGGTTTGTCCTCTAAAAAACTCGAAACCATTATCTATTACGAGCGATACGTGGTCATCCAACCGGGCATCATGGAAGAGAACGTACAAAAAATGGATTTGCTGACGGAAGAGGAATACCTCGAAATCCTCGAAGGATTGCCGAAAGAAAATCAATTGCTCCCGGATGATGACCCACAAAAATTCCTCGCCAAAATGGGTGCGGAAGCCGTCAAAGATTTATTAGCGAGACTACAATTGGATGAGTTGTCTTATGCCTTGCGTAATCAAGCAGCTACCGAGACTTCGCAGCAACGTAAATCTGAAGCACTCAAACGCCTCCGCGTGGTAGAAGCCCTCCGCGACGGTCAGACACGTATCGAAAACCGTCCTGAATGGGTCGTTATTCAATACCTGCCCGTAGTGCCGCCCGAATTGCGCCCCTTAGTACCATTGGATGGTGGTCGTTTTGCAAGTTCGGATTTGAATGATTTGTATCGTCGGGTGATTATTCGTAACAATCGTCTCAAGCGTCTCTTGGAAATCAAGGCACCGGAGGTTATTTTGCGGAATGAGAAGCGGATGTTGCAAGAGGCAGTAGATTCATTATTTGATAATTCGCGTAAATCCAATGCCGTAAAAGCAGAGGGTGGACGTGCGCTCAAATCATTGAGTGATATATTAAAAGGTAAGCAAGGGCGTTTCCGTCAAAATCTCTTGGGTAAACGTGTAGATTACTCAGGACGTTCGGTTATCGTTGTTGGTCCTACCTTGAAATTACACGAATGTGGATTGCCGAAAGGCATGGCAGCAGAACTGTTCAAACCATTCGTTATCAGAAAATTAATAGAGCGTGGAGTCGTGAAAACGGTCAAATCTGCCAAGAAATTGGTGGATAGAAAAGACCCGGTGATTTGGGATATTTTGGAAAATACGCTCAAAGGACACCCCGTACTCCTCAATCGTGCGCCAACGCTGCACAGACTTTCGATTCAGGCATTCCAGCCAAAATTGATTGAAGGTAAAGCGATTCAATTGCACCCATTGGCATGTTCTGCGTTCAACGCCGATTTTGATGGTGACCAAATGGCAGTTCACGTACCACTTGGTAATGCGGCGATTTTGGAAGCGCAGGTATTGATGCTCGCGGCACACAATATGCTCAACCCACAGGATGGCTCGCCGATTACACTACCTTCGCAGGATATGGTACTTGGTTTGTACTACATTACCAAAGGTAAACGCACTACAAAAGAAGTAACAGTACGCGGTGAAGGGCGCAAATTTTATTCGCCTGAAGAGGTCGTGATTGCTTATAATGAAGGTCAACTTGACCTCCACGCATGGATTCATGTACGTGTGCCGATTGAAAATGAGGAAGGCGAAATGGAAGTGAAACTCACCGAAACCACCGTAGGTCGTGTGATTTTCAACCAAAGCGTACCACCGAATATACCTTTTGTAAATGAGCAATTAGGTAAGAAAAACCTCCGTAAAGTTATCGGTAGAATCCTCAAACGTACCGATTTCAGAACCACTGCCAGCCTCCTTGATTCTATTAAGGAACTTGGATTTATGTGGGCTTACAAAGGTGGTTTGTCGTTCAACTTACCGGATTTGATTACGCCGACATTGAAAGAGGAAACGCTCAAAACGGCAGGTGAAGAAGTAGACGAAGTGTGGGAAAACTACAACATGGGACTTATCACCAACAATGAGCGTTACAATCAAATCATTGACAAATGGACCTATGCGGACAACCGTATTACGGAAAATTTGATGAAAGAATTGGCGGAACATAAACAAGGATTCAACTCGGTGTATATGATGTTGGATTCCGGTGCGCGGGGTTCTAAGCAGCAGATTAAGCAGTTGTGTGGATTGCGTGGATTGATGGCAAAACCGAGAAAATCCGGTGATACGGGAGGCGCGATTATCGAAAACCCGATTCTTGCGAATTTCCTCGACGGATTATCAGTACTCGAATATTTCATCTCTACGCACGGTGCGCGTAAAGGTCTTGCCGATACCGCCCTCAAAACTGCCGATGCGGGTTACTTGACCCGCCGTTTGGTGGACGTGGCGCAGGATGTCGTGATTCGTGAACATGATTGTAATACACTTAGAGGTATCACGATTGAGCCTTTGAAAGATAACGAAAAAGTCATACAGCCATTGAGTGAGCGTATCGAAGGTCGCTCCAACTTGCATGATGTATATGACCCTGTAAGTCAGGAACTCATCGTTCCGGCAGGTACAATTATCAGCGAAAAAGAAGCCAAACGCATTGATGATGCAGGTATCGAATCTATCGAAATTCGTTCCGTACTCACTTGCGAAACAAGACGCGGTGTTTGCCGTCTTTGTTATGGTAAAAACCTCGCTACGGGACGTACTGCCGAAATGGGAGACGCAGTTGGTATTATCGCTGCACAATCTATCGGTGAGCCGGGTACACAGTTGACCCTTCGTACTTTCCACGTTGGGGGTACGGTAGTTGGTGCAACCACCGAATCGCAAATGGATGCCAAATTTGACGGGATAATTGAGTTCGACAATCTCCGTACCCTGACTCGTGAGAGTGGTGGAGAATCGAAAGAAGTGGTCTTGGCGCGTTCTGCGGATGTCAAAATTATTGAGCCGAAAACAAAACGCGAGTTGAGTTCAAAACACATCCCTTACGGTTCAACATTGCATATCAAAGAAGGTGATAAAATCAAGAAAGGCGATATTATCTGCGAATGGGACCCCTACAACTCGGTGATTCTTTCGGAGTTTGGTGGAATCATCAAATTTGAATCTATCGAAGAGGGTGTTACCTTCCGCGAGGAAGTGGATGAGCAAATGGGACACCGCGAAAAAGTCATTATCGAAACAAAAGATAAGAAGAAAATCCCTACGGTGATGATTTCTGATAAGAGTGGCGAAATTCTCAAATCGTACAACTTGCCCGTAGGTTCTCACTTGAATGTCAATGAAGACCAATCGGTGATACAAGGTGAAACGATAGCGAAAATACCGCGTGCGCTCGGTAAAATTCAGGATATTACGGGTGGTCTGCCGCGTGTTACGGAACTCTTCGAAGCACGTAACCCATCCAATCCGGCGGTGGTTTCTGAAATTGACGGTATTGTTTCTTTCGGAAAAATCAAACGCGGTAATCGCGAATGTATCGTCACCGACGAGAAAACCGGACAACGCCGCAAGTACCTCATCGGACTCTCGAAACACATTCTCGTACAGGAAGGTGACTTTGTACGTGCCGGTTTCCAACTTTCAGACGGAGCTACCGCACCACGCGACATCCTGAATATCAAAGGACCTTTCGCCGTACAATCCTACCTTGTGAATGGTGTACAGGAAGTTTACCGTATGCAGGGTGTGAATATCAACGACAAGCACATCGAGGTTATCGTGCGTCAGATGATGAAACGTGTGATGATTGAAGATGCAGGTGATACGACCTTCCTCGAAAAAGAGGCGGTAGATAAATTCGACTTCTTGGAGCAAAACGACTGGATTTACGACAAGAAAGTCGTTACCGAGCCGGGAGATTCCACGAATCTAAAACCGGGACAAATCGTAACATTGCGTCAATTGCGTGAAGAAAACTCACTCATGCGTCGTTCAGATAAAAAACTCGTACAACATCGTGATGCAGTAGCCGCTACTTCAAGTACGCTATTACAAGGTATTACGAGAGCGTCATTGGGTACAAGTAGCTGGATTTCAGCCGCTTCCTTCCAAGAAACGACCAAAGTATTGAGTTCGGCATCTATCGGAGCGCGTCGTGATTACTTACTCGGATTGAAGGAGAATGTTATCGTCGGTAAGAAAATTCCTGCCGGTACGGGTATGAGAAAGTACAATGATTTGGTAGTATTTAGCGCGGAAGATTACGAAAAGCGTCAAGCTGCCAAACGCGAGAGAGAGGAAGAAATTGAGACTTTTGAAAAATAGACAGAGCGATTAAAATCGCTTGTAGAGATAAAATGGCAGACGTTTTTTAAACGTCTGCCATTTCTTTTGTGGGAAAAAAATCTCAACCCAAGTTGAATATGTAGTCCCCAAGTTTTTTGGATGGTGTAGTTGTCAGACGAATGTTGTTATAAAATGCTTCGGTTATTTGATACCATATTCACTTTAAGCAAAGGATTCGTCTGACAACTTTTACGCTATGAAATACGGAAAATTTTGAAACAATTAATGTGTAATACCTACTTTTGGGGACTACATATTCAACTTGGGTCAACGCATCAGTATCAATCGCTCTACACCAATCACCTGCCCGTCGGCTATCAAATGACAAAAGTACGTTCCCGCAGGGAGTTTTTTATCCAATTCTATATTTACACTACTCTCCTGCGTGAGTAGCGGTTGAGTATGTACCGCCTTGCCTGTGAGGTCGTGGATGTTGAGACTGAGTTGGTCGGGGCGGTGGGGGAGGTGGTAGTTGATGTTGATGGCTTGAGTGGTGGGATTGGGGTAGATAGACAAATGGGCTTTTTCCTCTTCCACAACCTCCTCCACATCCACCAACTGACAGCCCTCTTCAAGGCAACCATGTTCATCTACTTTGATGACGAAGCCTGTCTGTACGAAATTGGGGAACGCATCACCGGGTAGCAACTGTGCTTCCCCCGTACACAGAAAGCCGCCGTCAGATGTTTCAATAATACCGTAAAGTCCAACAAAAGAAAATTCACTCACGTTGGGTGGCTGGAATAATGGCGGCTTGGCATCACGCACCCATATGACATCGACGTCTTGGGTTATTTTAATAATCAAACCTCGTGTAGAGATGGCTATATTGCCATCAGAGAGTGAAATCATTTGATACATCTCGGAGTAGTTTCTTGGATGCCATTCTGTTAGATGCTCACTGATATTTTTCTCCCATATTTTATTGCCTTGTAAATCTATTTTAGCAAACCAAACGGTTCTATCTTCATTTTGTTGGTAGGACATATCTGTTTCTCTGAGTTTTCTTCTATCTGTCCATGCACAGAGGATATGACCATCATCGGTAGCAACCGCGAGTATGTCATTTGAGGTATAAGGCATACCTACACCACCCGGGTATATTTGCCATTCAAATTCTCCGAGGCTATCGGTTTTTATGAGCGTAGAGACTTCATGTTCGGGACCGACAGGTGGCGGGTTTCTAAGTTCTTCTACGGTGAGTAGGTAGCCTCCGTCTTGAGTTGGAATAATGTGCAGAGGATACATCCAACAGGGCTCTAGGCAGATATAGTTATTTTCCCATAGCAGCGTTCCTGTACTGTTAGTGGCAATAAACCTGAATCTTGCTACATCAAGATTATTAGCGTCTTGCATTAACAATCCACTTAGAATTTTATCTGAATGTTGTAGTGTATTAAACAGGATAGCATCGTCATCGGTAGGATATACCCAGCTACTATCTATTACAGCTGTCATTTCGTCATTTAAAATAAGACGGGCTGATTTGCGTAAACTGCCCGAAAGTACTTGTGCAACGTATGTAATACCTAATACTTTTTTATTATCTAAAACACTAAATGATTGCTGATTACGGGCATCTGTGATTCTTGTTACTTCAAAGGGATATTGCCATACATCGGAAATAATGCCTTCCTTTTCGACTCTGTTAAAGTTGATATAATTGGTGTAATTCGGATATCCTGTAGAACTGCTTCCTATAATCATATAGTGTGTATCAAACTCATGTATGCCTGTGGTTTGCCAGTCATCTGTCATCAAGAAAAAATGGTCTTGTGCATTGATGTATGTTAAAAAAAACAATGCAAAATATATTGTAATTAGTATCTGTTTAATCATACCAAAAAAAGAAGTCCGCCTATTCGTGGGTGAATAGGCGGAAGGTGAGAAAATTATTTAGTAATATTGAATTTCTTAGATTCAATTAGCTGATTATCAGCGTAAATACTGAGAATGTATGGTCCGGTGGGATAGTTTTCGGTAATAAGTACAATCTCATCCTGTGATTGGTTGAGTTGTCTTTGATGTACAACTTTACCTGTCATATCTACTATTTGCAATGATAAGCTTTCATATCGGCTTAAATCATAACGAACATTCAAGTAGGTGCTTGTAGGATTAGGATAAACAGATATAGCACTTATCGCATCATTGTCTTGTACTTCAACAATACGCCTTTCTTCTGTAGGTAGTTCAGGAAAATATACAGGCTCGGGGTAGTCTGTATTGCCATTTTGTCTTAAAATTGCAATGGCTTTTCCTGCGGTAATATTAGGCTGTACGGCATAGTCGTGCAGAAGGTCAAGGTCTTCCTCTGCCAATAGTGCGATATCTTTGCCTTCTGCTTCCCATGCTTGCAACAAACTACGCAACCCTATACACGCCACATGGTCGGCAGTTTCTTTTTCGGATAGTTCCCATGTACCTATATCTGCGAGTATGGCAGTTGCCAATGCCGTCTCACCCTTTTGGTCGTATAGGTTGGCGATACGATATTGGAAGCCCAACTCACTTGTACCGGAGAGAAAATCAATCATCTCGTCACTACGGTCAAGCGTATCTGCACCAAGCAACAGCACGGCTTGGTTGATGGCTTCGTCGCGTTCTTTTTTGTAGGTGTTGGCTTCCAGTTCCATTTGTTCTTTAGCACCGATGGTGTTTAATCCTTGATTAATCTGATTTCGCATAAATTGTGGAAGTTGACTGATGCGATTATCCAGATTTTCTTGTATTTGAGCGGACTTGGCAGCTTGCGGATGTTGGCGAAGGATGTTGCGAATCATTCCCTTGCTAAAACCAACTTCTTTTTTGCTGACTTCTTCCAATACAGCATCAGAGGTGAAAGGGGCTTGTTGCATGATTTTAAAATAGACCCTGACAGCCCTTCTCGGTTGGTTGGCAGTTTGTACCCAGTTGACCATTTGAGGTGTATTGCCATTATCTACCAAATCGCCTAAAGTACCGAGTGTTTGATTAAATAAGTCGCCTTTGGTCTCTTTTATATCGCCGAGTGTACTGATATCAGGTTCATTGACAAGGAAGATTTCGGGACATTCATTTGTGATATTTTGATTTGTTCCAATCACGGTGATTGCACCGATATTGACATTAGGACTAAGCCTTCCATCGGTAGCGTCATTATGATGAATGTACCGAAATGGAAAAGCACCGGAATCATTATTATAAAGATTCACAAAAGCAGGATTAGGGTTTTCGCTAAATCGGTTGGCAGTCAGATATTGATATTCTTTGATACCTGTGATACTTGTACCGGCATCTTTAAGAACAGCAGCATCGATATTCAAGACCATCTGCCTCTGCTCCTATGTCTTGGTCAGTGTTCTGCCCGATAGCTTCGGTGGCTAATAAAAGGTCGCTGAAGTCATTATTGTCTATCTGTGTGGAGTTTGGGTGCTGGTTTCTGACAATGACCCCAAAGCCGTGATATGAGGGTGCGCTTTCGGCAGTAAACGTATTGTATTGTACTTGATAACTGTCGCACCCATCAAGATATAGTCCGTATGGTGGGATAGTGGAGTTGGTAGCACGTTTCACGGTGAAATTGTTTTCGTAGGCTGTTATGCCGTTTGTTTGATTAAGAGCATATATACCGCGCCAACACTCAAAA